>NZ_JBEZLR010000127.1:0-26019 GCF_040652275.1 Streptomyces sp. NPDC048275 | reverse complement strand
GAGGGCGTCGACGCGGAGCGTCGGCAACCGACGACAACGCCGCAGATCGGCGTGCCAGACCCCGCGTCTCCGGCATGATCCGCCGGACAGGCCCTAACCGAGCTCTTCGACTGGGCCGTCGAAGCCGCTGACCGCCTCGACGCGGTCCACACCGCCCGGGAGCGACCGGCGTACCGAGGGCCTCGCGCCAAGCGATCACCGAACTGCCCTACGTCGGCAGCCCCTGTGAGCTCCACTGCCACGGCCGGGTCGACAACACGCCCCGGGCTGCGCGACTGCCCGCGCTGCGCGCGGCCCCCGTCGGCGTTCCCGACATCCGACACCACCGCCCGCCCCATGCTCCACTCGCTCTGGGAGAGAAACGTGCGCACGATACGTCTCGCCAATCTCAATGCCTACAAGCTGACGCACCGCACCATCGGCACCCCGTCCTGGCGGGCCCGCGTGACCGCCATCCGGGAGATCGAGCCGGACATCCTCGCCCTGCAGGAGGTCGTCGTCGACGAGACCCGGCCGCCCACCGAGTGGGCGACCGAAGCGTCCGCGATCATCCAGCAGCTCGCGGCCGACTGCAGGCTGACCGCCACCACCGTGCACGCCGACGGTGCTCCCGGCCCCACGGCCACGGCCAACAATGCGCACCGCGGCTGGTACACCGCGCTGCTGTGGAACCCGCAGGCCGCCACCCCGGTACCGGGTACGTTCCGCCCGTACGGGGCCCCGGACTTCTGGCACGGGCTGACCACCATGGCGTTCGACGTCGACGCGGTCGAACCCGTCGTCTTCGCCTCGTACCACGGCGACCCCTTCCGCGGCAGTCTCCGCGCGGACGAGGCGCTGCGCGTCAAGTCGGTCTTCCGCACCACCGGCGGCGCGAAGCCCGGCTTCGCGCTCGGCGACTTCAACGCCTTGTCCGCCGCCACGGTCACCGGCCCCGACGGCGAGCCGCAGTACTACGACCCCGAGCCCTACCTCGACCAGGACCATGACGACCTCGAATACCAGCTGCTGCCCGGCACGATCGGCGGCAAGCAGCTCGCAGACCGGCGCCAGAGCGAAGCCCTGCTGCGGCGCGGCTTCATGGTCGACGCCGCAGCCCACCTTCAGGTGCCCTGGCATCGCACGGTCGGCCACTGGGAGGACGGCACGGGTGACCCCGACCCGTGGGGGCCGCGCCGAATCGACCTCGTCCTGGCCACGCGCCCCACCGCGCCGGCGCTCGTCAGCTACTGGACCCACAAGAGCGCCGCTGCCGAAGAAGCCTCCGACCACCTGCCCGTGGTCTGCGAGTTCGCACCGGAGAAGATCCTCAGTGGCGAGGCGGGCCGGTGAGGAGGTTCATGGGCCCCAAGCGGCTGAGGGCGTGAGGGCGAACCGGACGAGGACTGGGGCAAGTCGCCCGTGCTGTGGCTGCCCTCGATGACCCGCAGGTCCTTGAGTACTTCAGCCTCATCCGGGAGATCGTCGCCCGCTACCCCGACGTGATCACCCCGATCGCCGAAGAGGACCTGCACGGCGTTCAAGGAGCAGGCCGGCGCATTACAAAAAACCTGCACCTGCATAGTGCTGCGACCGACAGGAAGGTTTGCCGGGTTGAGCTATGCGAGAGGATCGCGTCATGGATGAGATCGTCTTGATGTCGGATCCAAAGGTCGCCGCCATCCCCGTTGCGGAAAACGGCGAACGTTTCGTCGACGTCCGCCGCAGCGGCTCGTTGCTGGTCGATACACGCAAGCAGGATCTGACAGACGCCTTCGCATACTTACGGGAAGGCGTGCTGGAGCGACTGCTCAAGGCCCAGACGATGCTTCCGCAGGGCTTGCGATTGCTGTTCGTCGAGGGGTACCGGCCGCCCTCACTGCAGCGGGAGTACTTCGAGGAGTACACTGACCAGCTGCGAGCCATCCACACCGAATGGTCGCAGGAGCAGATCCACTCAGCGGCGAGCCGATACGTGTCACCCCCCGAGATCGCTCCACACAGCGCCGCCGCAGCCGTCGACCTCACCCTGGCCGACGCCAGTGGACGCGAGCTGGACCTGGGCACGCGGATGAACGCGGACCCGGAGGAGAGCGATGGCGCCTGCTACACCCACGCCCTCAACATCAACGAGGAGGCTCGTGCCAACCGAAAACTGTTGGGGTCAGTGCTCACCACTGCGGGGCTGGTGAACTACCCCACCGAGTGGTGGCACTGGTCCTTCGGCGACCGCTACTGGGCTCTGGTCACTGGGGAGGCCGCAGCCTTCTACGGCCCGAAGGAGATCGCCGCGCGCGGCTGACAGGCTCGGCCTTGTCTGGCATACCGATCACGCAACGACGATGGAGCGCCCCCGTTGGGACGACCGACTCGCAGGTGCTTCTCGTCGCGGAAGGGCTCCTGGAAGCCATCGCACAACTCGGGGACGTTCTTGGCTATCCTCTCCAGCGACACTGTCCGTGCTCCCCCTACGTTCGTCCTCACGTCCGCCGGACGAACTCGCGGATGCCCCGACAGGAGGAGACGCCCGATGCAGCCCTAGGCGCCAGCAAGACAGCGGGCGGGGCAACGGACACGTTGAGCGGCCGGGAAGTCACGCCGCTCAAAAGGCCGTTGCCGTAGGGTCAGTCGCATGACCACCGCTTCCTACTTAGAGACGTCGATCCGCGCTGCCGCCGCGGCGTTGGAGTCCGGCGCCTGGCTGATCCGGCAGCCGGACATGGACGCGGCCCTTGTGATCTGGGAGCGGCTGTGGACGCCGTTCAGCGACGTGCTGGAAGCAGAGCAGGCGGACCCGGCCCGGGTGCGGACCCGGCTGGAGACGGTGCCAGCCGCATGCGAGGCCGCGGTTCAGGTGCCGGGGATCGACGATCAGTTCACTGAGCTGCTGCAGACACTGACGGCCGCCATTGCCGATGTGGAACAGGACCAGGCGGTACGGCTGCTGGGCAACTTCGGCACTGTCGTCTCCGCAGTCGGCAACGGTCCGGAGATGTGGGCATGATGCATCAGGGAGAGCCGCTGATCTCAGCGGAAGCGCTCGAATGGCTGCCAGCCGAGTGGCTGCTACAGGCCGGCACCCGCACGCTGGCGCACCTTCAGGCGGAGCAGTGGCGGCCCGACGCCGACGACCGACGCGTCGCCGCCGCCGTCCGTGACTTCCTCAACGGCGATACGCCAGGCCCCCAGCTGGAACTGACGGAAGGCCGCCTGGAGCGGCTGGAGCAGGCAAGCGTATTCATCGGACGCACGGTCGACACCGACACCATGACTCCGCTGCTCGCCGAACTGCTCCTCGCCTTCGGACGGGCGCTGCTGCCATGGCGACCGCCTAAAGAGCGCGGCGCGTGGGAACCGAAACCCGGACCGTACCAGCCCGGCTCCCTGGGTGCGATCACGCGCAACACCAAGTACGTACGGGGCGCCGCGGTACAGGTGCTAGAACGGATCGCCGCATCGACTACCAACGGCGAGCCAGTTGTTCCGCACGTGGCCGGCCGCAGCGGGCATGCCACGCACGTCTGGATCCACCAGGACGACAAGGTCGTCTCCTCCATGCTGCCGGCGAAGTGCCCCGACTGCGGCAACAGCGAGCAACTGCTCCTAACCACCGACTTCCGACACCTTGAACTGACCTGCCGACGCGGCCACCCCTGGACCGACCACCGGATCACGGTCTCCGGATGGGCCCTCGGACCCACGAGCGAGGATGTGTTCACCATGGTGTCCACACGCGGCATCCGCCCGCTGGGGGAGGTCCACATTCGCTACACGCAATGATGTGGTGAACTCGCCAAGGAAGAACGGAGTGCCGCCCTTCAGAGCCTTGTCGCGACTCGTGTACTGCGCTCCAGTCAGACCAACCCCGGGTATCGGCTCGTAGTGGCGGCGCACCTTGCTGCGTGAAGTGAAGAAGTAGTCCATCGCTCCCCTGGGACATCCAGATCGCCATGAACCTAACCAATGCCCAGCTCAGAGCCACCCCTGGGCCCAAGAGGCTGAGACATCTACGAACCCTTGGCATAACCAACGCGCTCGCCGTCACCCCCGAAGCCCTGGACGACTTCTTCGCCCGCTTCGAGCCCCCGGCCGACGACGAGGACGCCACGGAGTACCACGGCGACATCGACGCGGTCTACTCGATGACGCAGTGAGACCCGCACGCGACGCCAGCCGGCCGGGAGACAGGAAGCCCCCTGCTCGGCTTGGCGCGGGGGAACTGGTCCGATTCTCGGTGCCGCTGCTCTGCTGGACCCCCGGCCCTCAACTCGACGCGCCTGAGGCGACAGCCCGAAGCAGCGGCGTCAGCTCCTCCGCCACGGCGAGGAGGACACGGTCTGCGTACGCCGGTCCGATGATCTGGACGCCGATCGGCAGCCCCTCCTCGGTCGTAGTCACCGGCATGACCAAGCTGGGCAGGCCAACGTGGCTGGTGAGGTTGGCCCACCCGGTCTGGTCGAAGAAGCTGCGCTCCGTGCCGTCGACCACGAGCGAACGGCTGCCAGCGGGGATCGCGGGGGTGGGCGCGGCTGGCGTGAGGAGGACGTCGTGCTCCGTGAAGAACTGCTGCCAGGTCTCTCGGAGCCTGGCTCGGTCTTCGTCCGCACGGAGCCAGGTGCGATGGGTCTGGGTCCGGTGGCGGAGGAATGCCGCGCGGGGGCTGGCATCGTCGTCCCGTAGTGCTCGTGCGGCGGCGAGTTCCTCGGCTGCGGCTTCGTCGCCAGCCGTGGCCGTCGCGGTGGCGTGCAGGAGCTGCTCGAACAGGCGCGTGGAGTCACCGAAGTGCACGGGGCCTATGGAACGGCGGACCAGGGCCCCGGTCCTTGACAGCGTCTGCTCGACGGCGGCCAGAGCCCCTGCGGTCGCATGGTCGACGGGGCAGCTCGGGTCCTCAGTCCAGATCGCGACGCGCAGCTGGTCGACGTTCTTGGCCGGTGTCGGCAGTTCCACGCGCCAGGGTGTGTTCTCGCCCGGCGACGGTGTGGTCAGCGCGGCGAGCAGCAGGTCGAGGTCTCGGGGGTGGCGGGCCAGGGGTCCGGGGGTGACCATGTCGCTGCTGGTGAGCCACCCCGGCGGCCTGGGGATATGGCCGCGGGCCGGGACGAGCCCGTGTGTGGGCCGAAGGCCGTACACCCCGCAGTAGTGGGCCGGCAGGCGGAGTGAGCCGGCGAGGTCGCTGCCGAGGTCGGCGGGTGTGAGGTGGGCGGCGACCGCTGCGGCGGGTCCGCCGGAGGAGCCGCCGACTGTGCGGGCTGGGTCGTGCGGGTTGAGTGTGGGGCCGAAGGGGGCGTTGTCGGTGTGGAGGTCCTGGCAGTAGGCGGGGGTGTTGGTCTTGCCCATGATCACTGCGCCCTGGTGGCGGAGCCGTGCGACCGCGCCGGCGTCCCGCTCGGGGATGTGGTCCTTCAGGTCCTCGGCTCCGCTGGTGGTACGCAGGCCGGCCGTTTCGAAGCTGTCCTTGATGGTGAGCGGGAGGCCGTCGAGGATTCCGGTGTTCTCGCCGCGGGCTCGGCGTTCGTCAGCCGCGTGGGCGGCTTGCCGGGCCGCGTCGTCGTCGCGGGTGATGACGGCGTTGATGGTGCTGCCATCGATCCGGTCGAGATGGAGGTCGAGCAGCTCGCGGCTGGAGATCTCGCGGCGGTCCAGGGCGCGGAGCTGGACGTGCGCGGACTGGCGAGTCAGGTCGGTCGTCATGCGCAGGCTCGCTCGGTGTGGGGGGTGCCGGCGGGTTCGTGGGGAAGGCGTCGGGCGACGGCGAGGAGTGCGGCGATCTCACCCATGGGCCGACTGGTTTGGCGGTCGGCGTCGGCGAAGTCGGTGAGCTGGTCGGGGTTGGGACGTTCGCCTGCGCCGCGGGCGGCGATGCCGGCGAGGATCTGGTCGGCGGTGACAGCGGCGTTCAACTCTTCGCCGTGGAGCCCTTCCGCCCGGTGGTGGGCTTCGCTGCTCTCGCGGACCCTGGTGTCGAGGTACGGGCGGATCACGAAGCGGCCGTCGCGGATCTCAATCACGCGCCGGTAGAGCTTGATCCCGATGCTGCGGAAGCTACGTCGCTGGGCGGGGGCGGCTCGGTCGATCGGCAGGGCGATCTCGGGCACCTCGCTGTAGAAGGCCAGCCACAGGGGGAGCAGGCCGTGGTAGCTGCGGTGCTGCTTGATCCGGTGCTGGACGTTCCGGGCCTGGTCACTGATCGTGGGCACGAGCCAGCCGATGAGGGTGAGCATGGCGCCGACGTCGCCGCAGGTCCAGGCGAAGCTCTCCCACTGGGCGAGGGATGTGTCGAAGGCGCCTGCGATGACGTTGCCGAGACGGACGGCGCTGTATCCGAGGGTGATGGTGGCGCCCAGGGCGACGACCCGCAGGCCGATGCGGACGGAGGCGCGGCTGCTGCGTCGGGCCAGTCGCCAGCAGGCCCGGGCGAGGAACAGCTCTCCGAGGGTGTAGGCGGTGACGTACAGGGTGAGGTACGCCGCGTACATGTTGTCGTGGGCGTAGTACAGCGTGAAGTCGATCGGTCTGGGGGCACTGGGTGTCAGCAAGGCGAACAGCACCAGCAGTCCCGCGATCACCCCGAGGCCGGCGCCGAGCCACGCCCGTGCTCTCCTGCGGGCGACCTCCGGGGGCGAGTCCCAGTAGGTGAGAACCACCTGCTGGCAGGCGATCAGCGCGACCACACATCCTTGTGCCAGTGGTACGGAGAGGTTCACGGTGCCCAGGACGCGGTCGAGGTACTTCCACATCGGGGTGATGGAGAACAGGAACGAGAGGCCCGATAGCAGAAAGACGGCGGTCAGGGCCGTGGAGGCGGGGTCGCGTCGCCGGGCGGGGAGATCCCGCAGGAGGCACAGGAATCCCAGTGCGGCGACGACGAGGCTGATGGGGTGGAGCAGGTCCTTCACCGTCGCGCCTCCCGTCGGCGCAGCAGGGTGTGCGTGACCCGGTCCTGGACGTCGTCGCCGGAGGACTCGTCGCTGCGCAGCCGACGGTCGATGATCCTGCTCTGGACGAGCGAAGCGAGGAGTTCGGTGTCGCGTTCCTCGGCTTCGTCGTACTTGGTCCGCCCCAGCATCATCTGCACGACCGCTGGGTCCATGGTGGTGATGAGAGCCGGCGCCAGGGCGGACAGCGGGCGGGACTCATGGTGCCCGAGCAGCAGGTGGCTGAACTCGTGAGCGATGATGTGATCTTGGTGCAGGGGGCTGGTCCGCGGGTCGTAGAACACATAGACGGCACTCTCGGTGACGGCACATGCCCCGCAGACCGACGGCGCCTGCTCCTGCGGCTCCAGAATTACCTCGCGGCCGGTGCGACGAGAGACCTCATCCCGTAGGTCGCGGACGCTTGTGATGTGGGGGAGATCCAGGTCGACCAGGAGGTCACCCTGGCGTCGCCTACGTGCAGACCACATTCTCGTTCCTTGCTCATTTCCTGAACTGCAGCCGGAAGTCGGCTAGTTGGAGGGCGGAAGCCCCTCCATCTTTCGCACGCCGTCCACGAGACCGAGAACCGCGTCCTTCCCGTCCGCCGAGACGTCGGAGAGGCGAAGGAGAACGTTTTTGATCTTCGAATCGCGGAGCAATTCCAGCAACTTCAGCTCCTGCGCAGTCTTTTCGGCGACTTCATCGTCGAACCAGTAGGTGGCAGGAACACCGAAAAACGTTGCGAGCGCTTCGAGATGACGCATCGTCGGATTATCGCGGCGTCCGGTGCGCAGCATCCACAGATAGGTGGACGTCACCGTTTCAAGCCCTCGCGCGGCCATCAGCTCGGCCACCTCGGCGTTGCTGTACGGGCCGCGATCAGGCGGGTGCACCGCGTCAAACAGGCGGTTGAGCCGCTCGCTGAGCTTCCGCGCGCGCGGACTCATCGGCTCCTTTGTCAACTCTTTCATGATCCTTTCCGGGACGCGGGTTCATCAGGGTTGAGCCACTGTACTCCACCATTAACACCAGTTGACTCACCGATCCTGAATATGGATAGTTCTTTCTCACCAGCACGTTTCCACGTTTACGCGTGCCTCCTTGGTCGACCCGTTCGCGTTTACCCACAGAGGCGCACTGGCCGACGTGACGCGTGCCATATTCACCCGGCGACATACGTCGCGTCTGGGCTTGCAGGGCGTTTTTGATCTTCGAGCGGAAGGTGCAGGGGCGGCGGTGGGAACACTCAATCCACTTCGCAATGGCAGTGTGGCCAATTCCGCGCACCCATTCCATTTCGGACATTCTTGCGCACTTTGCAAATTCTGGGCAAGCGTGATCACGGGCCGCCCGGAGGCTTTGCCGCAGACCGCGCCGCCGTCCACGAGCGATTACGAGAGCTTTTCGCATCGTCACGCTCTGCAACTAGTGCAGAGATTAAGAACCAACTCTGGATCTTGACACGGGTCCGTGCGTATGTTCGTCGTCCCCGGGCAGCCCGCCCGGGCCCGCGAACGTGAGGAGCACGGCAGGTACCGACCGACTCGTGTAGGTCCACATACAGCGGCGGCGCCCGAGAGCGGTAACTCCCGGACGCCGAACGCTCAGCGGCATAACCCGCCCCGGCAAGGGCGGAGATTGCCCACCATCACCACGCTGATCCCTTCCACGGGGCGCTTCAGCGTGGCAACACTGCAAAGGGGATTCTTGCATGCCTCCTGCCCTGCGCAAAAGGCCAAACTGCCTGGCCTGCGCGGCAGCCACCTCCGCCTCGGTGCCTTCCCGACCCGGGCCGGAGAACACCACCACGGCCTCGGCGAGCCGTCGGCCCCGCCTCGTGAGCGGGAGCGGCCGATGAGCAGCGATGCCCGCGAGTGGGTGTGGGAGCACAGCTCCAGCCGGGGAACCGCACGCCTGGTCCTGCTGTCGATCGCCGACCGGGTGACCGACGAGCAGTGCGTCTCCTGGGCCTCCCTGACCAGCCTGGCCAAGCGCACGCGCGCCTCCGTGTCCACGGTGCGTGAAGCCATCGGCCGACTCGTCGACGACGGTGAGCTGGAGCAGCTCGACGACCTCACCGGCCCGCAGCGCAGCACGGTCTACCGCCTGCCCCTCGCCGCCAAGGCCGTCACGCAGGCCCTGCGAGACCAGCAGGAGGACAGCGACGCCGCGTCGCCCGACGAGTCCGAGACCACCTTTACACTCCGGATCTCGGCCCTACGACGGTGCGGAATCCGCCCGCGAGAGGTACCGGAATCCCCCGCGAGGGTCCGGAAACCGGCAGTACCGGAAACCGGCAGGTCCCGACGGAAACCGGCACCTCGACGTACCGGAAACCGGCACAGCGATGTACCGGAAACCGGCACACAGAACCGTAGTGAACCGGAATTGAACCGTAGGTACAGCAGTAGTGGTGCCGCCGTCACCTCGGCTGCCGAGTGGCAGGTCAACCCAGCCACCCACGCCTGGACCCGCCAGCAGGGACACCTCGACCGCCTCGGCGAGGAGGGCCTGCACGCGGCCGACGCGAAGTGGCGCCTGCACCGAGCCGACTTGAAGCCCCGCTCCTCGGATGCCTGGGCCGCGGACTGGCGCGCCTGGGTCGCCCGTGAGCACCCCCCGGCTCGCCGGGGCCTCTACGGCGTACCCGACAGCGGACACCGCCCGGCACGCGGCATGACCCGCACCGAGGCGCACCAGGCCGCCCTCCTCGCCGCCCTCGAAGAGCCGACCGGAACGGAGTAGCCCCACCGTGGACCGCCGCGAAATCGCCGCCCTGCTGGCCTACATCGGCCGACTCGACCCCCGCACCACCCGCACCGATCCGGGTGAGGCCCGCGACCAGCTCGCCCAGTGGCACGAGCTGCTCGGCGACGTGCCGATGGCCACCCCGCACGGCTGGGACGCCCGCGTCGCCTCCCGCCAGCACATCCGCATCTCGCCATACCCGATCCTGCCCGCGGACGTCGCCCGCCCGTGGGAGAGCTACCGGCGCGACCGCCTGGCCCGGCACTCGGACCCCACGCCGTGCGTCGACCCGGACGACCAGGCCGCCTGGACCGCCGAGCTGATCAGTGCCCGCCGTGCCGTCGCGGCCGGGACCGCGCAGCCCTCGCAGGCCAGGGCGATCACCAGCGGTCGCGACGGGATCGACCCGAAGCTGGAGGCTCGGCTGCGGGAGGTCGGCTCCTGCATACCGCCCACTGCCCGAGCCGCGCTCACGCCCTACCGGCCCGCCCGAGCAGCGCGCGAGGCGGCCATCGCCCAGGGGCAGCCCGACGCCCTGAGTGTCCGCTGCGAGTGGTGTCTGGCCCAGCCCGGTGAGCCGTGTCGCCGCCGGCGGATCGGCCCCGACGACGGGGTACGCGGCACCGCCCCACGTGCCACCCCGCACCCCGGCCGCCTCGACCTCGCCGTCGCCCAGCAGACCGAACAGGTCCAGCAGCCCGCGATGGCCTGACCGGCGCGCAAGGCCGGTGCATCCCGTCCGGTGCACCCGCCGCCCCACCACCGTCCCGCCTCGGCTGCGGCGCACGCCCTCGCGCCGCAGCCGGCACCCGACGCCGCGTCCGCCCAGCGCCGGACCCCGACCGGCCGACGCGGCAGCACATCGGAGACCACCCTTGCGCCACATCACCACCCACGACGCGCCGGCCACCGGCCTGCGCAGCATCGGCGACACCAGCTGGCACAGCCGCGGTGCGTGCCACGGCATGGACCCGGAGGACGCCGACGCCGTGTTCTTCCCGCTCCCCCGGGACCACGAAGCCATCGCCGAGGCGAAGGAGCTGTGCGGCCTGTGCCCGGTGCGCCGCGACTGCCTCAACTACGCCCTGGAGAACGTCCTCAAGGAAGGCGTCTGGGGCGGACTCACCGAGGCCGAGCGGCGTCCGTGGCACGACGGGCTGCCCCAGCGCCTCGACTACCGGCGCGTGAGCGCGTTCTTCAACGGACGCGACGTGCACCTGACCGAGGCCGAGCGCCAGGTCGTCACCGCCCACGCCTACGTCCGGGGCTGGCGGCCCGACCGGCTCGCCGCCGCCCTGCAGATCAGCCGCAAGCACGCCCGTGACCTGCTCCGGCAGGCCGCCAACAAGGTCTTCGACCGCGACCGCACCTACGGCGTGCCACGGCCCAAGAAGAAGCGGAAGAAGGCCACCCCGACCACAGGCGGCCCCGCGACCGCCAAGCCCGGCACACGGCAGTCCCGTCCGGCAGCGTCGACCTCGGCGCACGCCCCTCTCGGAAAGGCCGCATGACCCACCCAGTCCTGTCCCTCGGCGCCGCTCCGGACCTCCCTCTCCTCCTCGCGGCCGGCGTTCCCGCCGCACTCGCCCTGGTGCTGACCGCCTGGACGATCCGGCGCCGGAACACGCGCCCGAAGAAACATCTCGGCAACCCGGCGGTCAAGGTCGCAGCCCTCGCTGCCCTCGGCTGCACCGCCTACAGCGCCGACACGAGCTGGCGCTTCGCCGCCGACTACCTCGACATGGCCGGCACAGCCGAGCGGGCCGGCATGTTCGCCGCGGCCGAGCTCGCGCTCTTCGCGACCGCGCTGATGGCCCGGCAGAACCTGGTCACCCAGGGTGCGCCCGGCCTGCCGGGCACACTGGTCTGGGTGATCACCGGAGTGCAGGTGATCCCCGCCTTCGCCGAGAGCGGTCCCGTCGGCGGCACGGTCCGCGCCTTCGTCGGCCCGGTCATGGCGGCGATGCTGTGGCACCTCGCCATGGGGATCGAGCTGCGCCTGCGCAGCCCGGGCGCCGCATCCCACGGGTTGATCGCCACCCTGGGTCGGGAGGCGCGCGAGCGGCTGCTGTCCCGACTTGGCATCGCGGCGCGAGACCGCGACGCCGCGCAGATCACTCGGGACCGGGCCACCACTCGCGCGGTCGCCCTGGCCGCCCGACTCGCTGAGCGCACGCCCGAGCAGCAGCGGAGCTGGCGCGGCCGGCGGCTCACCCGGCGGCTGTCCAAGGCGGTCGGCAGGGCCTCGGTCGGCACCGACCCCTTGCAGCGCGCGCAGCTGCTCGACCAGCTCGCCGCCCGTCGGCACGCGCTCGCGCTCGCCACAGTCCCGCTGCCCTCTCCCTGGTCCCCGGCGCACGGCAGTGACACGGCTGCCACGGTCCCCTCGCCGAAGACCCCGGACGCGCCGGTCCCCGTGGTCGGTCGCCGCGGTCCCGCCGAACCGATCGGGGACTGGGGACCGTGTAAGCCGAGGGGACCGGTCCCCGGAATCGGGGACCACGACGCGAGGGCAGTCTGGGGGACCGAGAGCGGCGATGCGGGGACCGTCTCGGGGACCGAGAGCCATGAAGCGGGGACCGTCCCAGGGACCGTCAAGTCGGAGCCCAATGAGGGGGACGACGGTGGCGCGGGGACCGGCGGGCCTGCGGCAGAAGTGCCTGCTCAGGCCCAGGAACCGCGCCGGGGACCGGGGGGTACCGCGTCGGGGACCGAGCCCACCGGGGACCGGGGACACAAGGTCCCCCTCCGGCGGAAGCCGACCACGAAGGCCAAGGGCAAGGGGAAGCGAAGCGGCCGGTCCCGCAGCCCGCAGACACAGCGTCCGCCGCGCGAGCCGGAGCAGCCCGTGGACCAGCTCGTCGAGCAGGTCCGCCCCCATGTCCCTGCGCTGCTCGAACGGGACGGCAACGAGTCCGTCACCAGGGTCCAGCTGCGAGAGATCCTCCGCCGCGAGGGCCTCCCGGGCGGCCGAAACGACCGACTGAGCCTCGTCCTCCAGGAACTGCGGAGCGGCGGCGACACCACGAAGACAAGGAGCACCGCCCGATGAAGACCTGCCGACGATTCACAACCCTGCGTGCGGAGTACGAGCGTGAGATCGGCTTCATGATCGCCCACTCCGAGCGGCACGAGGGAAGGCCGGCGGCGAAGTCCAGCGCGAAGCAAGCCACGTCGACGAAGGCACGGATGGCCCGGGCGCTCGGCAGCCACGTCGGGCGCTGCCCCGAGTGCGGCTGAACCGGCAAAGCCGCAGCTCAACCCCGCTATCCGCAATAGGTGGCCCGGCTCCGCGCCGGGCCACCGCCCCGCTTCAGGAGGCACGCCGTGATCCCGCGTCCCACTCGCTCGTCCGAGCCCACGACCGCCGAGGCCGGCGCCTGGGCGGACGTCCTGGTCAGCCACCAGCTCCTGCACGCCGCAGTCCTCGCCCCGACTGGCCAGTGGCTCGTCCAGCGCTATCCCGACGCGCCCGTCCTCGTCCTCACGGGACCGGCCGCCGTCGTCGAACTGGCCGCCACCATCCAGCACCGTATCCGCTCCGTGAGGCCCGAATCCCGATGACGAACCCGAACCAGAACGGCAACACTCCGGAACCTTTTCTCGACTCCAACTCGGTCTCGGGACGAGCAAGTTATCCCCTTGGATACTCCGCCTTGAGCGGAGTGTCCAAGGGCTCCCCCGCCCCTGGGGGGCCGGGGCTCGTCCGGCGCCGGGGGACGCCAGACGAGGAGGCTGCGACCGAGGGCGGATCGCAGCCAGAGGGGACACCGGACGAACGTGAGCAGCCTCGCACGCGCCGCCGCAAGTACCAACGTCGCCAACGTCCGCACGTCCGCAACACCCGCTTCAGTGACGACGAACTCATCCTCGTGACCGCCGGCGCGAAGGCCGCCAGCCTCACCCTCGCCGGCTTCCTCGCCCGTGCTGCTCTCTCTGCTGCCCGTGACCTCGAACGAACCGCTAGTGCCGTTGCCGACGAGCGTGAGGTGATCGCCGAGTTCTTCGCCGCCCGTCGGCACCTCGGCCGCATCGGCAGCAACCTGAACCAGATCGCCCGAGCGGTCAACGCCGGAGCTCACCCAAGCGAACTCGACGTGGTCATCGCGGCCACCGACCGCGCCGTCCAGCGCGTCCAGCACGCCACCGACCGACTCCTCCACCAGGACTAGGACCGCCTCACCTCCATGATCCCCAGGATCCAAAAGCGCGGCCAGCGCACCATCGGCCTCCTCTACTACCTCTACGGACCGGGCAAGTTCGAGGAGCACACCGATCCCCACCTCGTCGCCTCCTGGGACCACAACGCTCCCGATCCCGGCCGCGACGCCACCGCGACCCTCAAACAGCTTCAGCAGCTACTGGACCAGCCCGTCGAGAACATCGACTCGTCGCAACGCCCGAAGAAGCATGTGTGGCATCTGTCCGTGCGCAATGGCGGCGAGGACCGGATCCTGTCGGATGAGGAATGGGGAGACGTGGCCCGCCGGATGGTCGCCGCTGCAGGGATCGACGACCCCGAGGCTGAAGCGGGCTGCCGGTGGGCTGCTGTGCGGCACGCTGATGACCACATCCATATCGTCGCCACCCTCGTCCGTGAAGACGGGTACAAGCCTGATCTCGACAACGACGCCATCCGTGTGCAGGCGCAAGCCCGGCTCCTCGAAGCGGAGCTGGGTCTGCGGCGTCTCAACAAGGGTGACGGCACCGCAGCGAAGCGGCCCACCAGCGCCGAACGTCACAAGGCCGAACGCCAGGGCCGCGAGCGCACCGCACGCGAGGAGCTGCGCGAAACCGTACGACGGGCGGTGGCCGGCGCGAGGAGCGACGAGGAGTTCTTCGACCGGCTCGCAGCCGCCGGCCTCCTGATCCGCAAACGCGCCGCGCCCTCCGGCGACCTGCTCGGATACAAGGTCGCTCTGCCCGACGACCTGAACAAGGACGGCGAGCCGGTGTTCTATCCCGGCGTCCGCCTGGCCCCCGACCTGTCGCTGCCCCGCATCCGCGAGCGCTGGACCGGTGAGACCCAGGACGTTCCAGCTGCCCGGGAGGAGGCGGTCCGTACGGGGCCGGGCAGTCCGGCCGCCGCGCGCCGCGGGACGGCATCGGCTGTGTGGCAGGCCGTGCTCGTCATCGAGCACGGCGACGATGCGGTGGCCGCCGCCCACATCGCCGCGGCCGGCGAGGTCCTGGATGCCCTCGCGAAGACGTCCGCCGCCCACACCCGCCGCGAACTACGCGACGCTGCAACGGCTTTTGAACGGGCCTCGCGCTCTCACATCCGCGCCGTACGCGGGCACGATCGAGCCCTGCGGCAGGCCGCCCGCGACCTCGTCCAGGGCGGCCCGGCCCTCGGCCGCGGTGAGGACGGCGCCACCACGGCGATGGCGATCGACATGCTGTTCTTCCTGATCACCGCCGCCGCGCACTGGCATGCCAGGAAGGGGCACGCCCAGCAGGCAGAGGCAGCCGCCCGCGCCGCAGAGCACCTGCGCACCGCCTACCAGGCCGCCGCCGCCCAGCCGCTCGGTGTGCTCTACCAGCGCGGCCGGCGTCTGAGCCGGCCGATGCTCCAGCGGCAGACGGTGCTGCTGCGCGAGGCGCTGCCGGAGCTGGCCGAGCAGATCCTCGCCGAGCCCGGCTGGTACGCCCTGGCGGCGACGATCGCGGAGGCCGAAGCCGCCGGCCACGACCCGGCCGCCCTCCTGTCCGACGTTGTCTCACGGCGCGAACTCGGCACTGCGGACTCCGTCAGCGACGTGCTCGTGTGGCGGATGCGGCGGACCGCCGACCTGCCCGCCGATGCCTCCCACCTGCCCGAGACCAGCACCGCAGGGAACGGGTCGACGACGCGCGGGACGACCACCAGGCCCTCCGCGCCCGGCAGGCGACGCAGCGGAGAAGAGACCCCGCGTCAGATCCGGTAGGCCGCCGGATGCCGGTACAACGACGTGTGATCGGGCACACCGTAGCAATGCCGCCGCACCGTACCGAAATACGCCCGAGAAGCCGAGTACCCCTGCTGACCTGGCCGGAGAGGCTGTGGACTTTGTGAATTGAAACCACCGGTGGCGTGGGGCACGATCATGAAGCGCGCAGGACGAGATGACGAGGTAGAGGAGGCCGCCAGGGTGTTTCACCGGATACGCCGCCGGGCCAAGGAGCCAAACGAAGCTCAGAGGCAGTTCGCCGAGCTGCACGCGCAGCTGCAGGGCCAGGTACCGCCCGGCTTCGGAGTACCGGCGCCTGAGCCGGAGCCCGCCGAGCCGGCCGCCGTCGTGGACGACTTCCTTCCGCCTGAACTGCGCGTGCCGAGTCACGACCAGGTCGAAGGCAAGATGATGCCCTGGGCGCAGCCCCTCGTTCTCGACGGCGAGATGGCCGCCTGTGCCGAGTGCGGCGCGTACCGGGACTGGCTCATCCTCTCCACCCACGGTGAGATCTGGCTGCGCTGCCGGGCCGGCCACCAGCAGCGGGAGACTCGCATCGACACCGCCTGGTACAACCGGCACTCCGGACCGGCGGACGCGACGTGGGACACGTTCGAGGACTGCCTGCGCCACCTCGGGCACTGACCACCACTCCTACGACCCCACCGGGCCCGCGGGCCCGCACTGACCACCCGTCACCTAGCACCAAGGGGTCAGTTTCGTCATGCGCGTTCGCGTCGCCACCACCGCACTCGGCATCACCGCCGTCCTCCTCGCCGTGCCCGCCTGCTCCACCGCCACCACCGGGTCCAAGCACCAGACCTCCTCCCGTACGGGAAAGCCGACCGAGGCCGCCCAGGAGCCGGCCGCGCTCTCCTCGGCCGCGCTCGAGTCCCGCCTGCTCGACCCGAAGGACCTCGGCAGCGGCTACCTTCCCAAGCCGAAGCGTCCGGCCCAGCACGACGACGTCACCGTCATCGGCTGCCCGGCCCTGAGCGAGCTGGGCGGCGACGCGGCGACTGGCGGCACGCTCGCCTTCCCGCACAAGGCGAAGGCGGACTTCACTTACGGCGGCAGCTCCTCGGAGATCTCCGAGGAGCTGTACAGCGACAGCGCGAAGAAGCTGTCCGACGGCATCGCCCGGATCTTCAACGCCATGACCGGCTGCCCGACCTATCAGGTCGTCGCGGGCGGCACCCCGGTTGACGTGACTTCGCAGAAGCTGCCCGCACCCCAGCGCGGCGACGAGCAGTGGAGCCAGCTCCTGACGTTCGTCGCCGAGGGACGGAGCACCGTGGTCAAGCAGACCGCGATCCGCGACGGGAGCCTGCTGCTAGTCGTCTCCGGCTCCCCGGCCCTCGTCGACCGCCACCTCGACAAGGCCCTCGCCAAGGCCACGGCGACCAGCTGACCTGCGTGCACGTCACGCTGCTGCCTCCGACCAGCACAGGTCGGGGGCAGCAGTGCGTTACGGGCTGACGCGTTGAGCAGCGCGAGCGGCTTGGGCAGGCACCCAGGCTCGGACCTGGCCGGGCTGTACGTAGAGCACGTTCGGGTTGTGACTGTGCGGCCCGTAGCCGCTGGAGGCATTCACGAGCAGGTACGCCCCCGCAGGGACGTGCCAGTTCCAGAACCAGGCGTCTGCTGCCGCCCGGTGTCGCACCAGGTCACGACAGCTTTGGAGCCACGGCGACCGCGCTGGTAGACCCGTGTCACCTGGAGGGGTTGCCCCTGCCCGGACCTTCGGTGCTGCTGGAATGCCTGCCACTGCGGCCGTGCGCTTGCAGCGTGAACGGACCGTCAACGCGATCGTCACGGCGACGACGAGAGCGACGACCAGAAAGGCCCGTGTGCATTGCCGCATCCTGCACCGTTCCATCATCGGGCAGCAATCCTTCCTCGGAAGACCCGCCAGCCACTTCACACCCGAAAAGCAAGAAAGTCCGGCACCCCCAACTGGGAGGGTGCCGGACTGCGTTCGTCGAGAAATACGAGCGGGGCGTTAGATGGCCGGCGCGCGCAGGAGGCGTTCCCGGGTGGCCTCGGGCAGCACCCTCCGCAGGACCGGTGCGGTCGAGCTGAGAGACGCGGCGAAGGCGGCGACGAGATCGTGCGGGACGCTCGCGGCGAACGATGCCGCCCACAGACACGGTGCGCCGAGCGCGGGCTCGGCCCACGCCTGCCATCCAGACGGTCCCGTGTCGTCGTCCTCGGCGGACAAGGCCCGCGGGTCGGCATCCTGGATGAGGGGCGGGACCTCGCCGAGGCTGATGTGAGAGGTGAACGTCGGGTCCGTCGCTGCCGCTTGTGGCTGGTCGATGTCGCGGAGCCATCCGTGGGCGGCGACAGCGTCGAGGACCAGCTCGGCTCCGGCGAACGGCACGGCAGGCTGGTCGCTTGCGTCGAGTGCGACGAGGAAGTCGACCACCGCCTCGCCGGGGACGTCGCGGGTGAAGTAGGCGGACCACTGGGCGAGCGGGCTGCTCGCCTCGGCTCGGGCGGAGACCTGCCAGGCGATCGGCAGCTCGCCCAGGTGGAACGGCTCGTCCGCCAAGCCCCACTGGGCCCAGCGCAGGGCGTCGGGGCTGATGTGCAGGACGGTGCTGCGCAGGACCTGGCGGTCCTCCGGTGCCTCGTCCAGCTCATGCCGTCCGCGGACAATCGTCAGGCTCGTCCAGCCCAGGCCGGCAAGTGTGTCGGCGACGACGTCGTAGAGGCGCCCATCGTCACCGGCCAGGTGCCGGGGGCCGACCCAGAACGCGGGTTGGCCGCCGCGCGGGGCGGACGAATGGGGCGGGATCTCGGGGTACAGGGGCGCCTCCAAGGGCTCGGTGCGTATCTAGTTGCCGCCGGCACGGCGGCGGGGGCGGCGTGGGGGTGCCTGGACAGGCCCCTGCCACGTCAGCTCGATGGCGACCTCCGGTGGCAGGTGGCCGAGCTGTGCGTCCTCGCCCCGCCCTTCAGCGAGGTAGACGACGGTCCGGCCGGTCTCGTCGACCGACTGCAGGACCCGCTCCAAGCGGTGGGCCATCGGGAAGAACGGGTTCATGGCCTGGCGGACCGGAGCATTCCGGTCGCAGCCGGCCAGCAGATCGATGAGATCGCCGACGGTCATCTCCGGGGACGTCACGAACAGCCTCCTGGGGTGCGGGGAAACGGGTGCGGTGGAGCGGGCGGCCGTTCGGACGGCCAGCTGGCTCACAGGGCGGGCATCGCCTGTCGGTGTCCGCGCTGTCACAGGCGGCGCGAGGTCTCCAGCACGCGCGCGACGGCGGCGGCGACGATGTCGGCCGGCGTCTCGGTGTCGAACGACAGGTGATAGCCGCGGACCCCGGCGGTGCCGGTGACGGCGATCTTCCATCCCTCACCGTCCGTGCCGGGACGCCCGAGCGGAAACCAGCCGAGGTAGAACCTGCCGTCCTTGCTGCTGACGTGCACGTCCGCGCGGTCATCGACGATCAGGTGGAAGTCCTCGGCGGAGAACTGGTCCATGACCAGGGTCGGCTGACCGGGGCCAAGCTGCCACTCCCGCAACCGCAGGGCTTCGACGGTGGTGGAGAAACCGGGGCCCGCAGGGGCTACGGTCACGGGCAATCACCTCTCTGACCTGGGGTTTCTTGCAAGGTCGTCTACGTTGACATGCCCTCGCACCCGTTGGCCAGTCTTTCCGCGATCTTTCCTGTCTGCCCCGGGCGAACTGCCCAAGCACCACCTCGGGCGAGGGTCATACCGATACCCAGCGCACCCCGCCGGGGTCCCACAGGTGGCTCGGTACCCGGCACCGGGAGCGGTGCGGGGCCGTGCCAGAGTGATTCGCATGATGCCCGCACACGTCCCCGACGAGCCGCCGTTGACCTACGCCGACAGCTTCGACATACCGGTCCTCTTCCGTAGCGGGCCCGCGAAGAAGCCGCGGCGGCAGTGGCGGACGGCCCAGCACAAGGCGTGGACCGGATCGGACGGATTCCCAGCTGCCGACGGCTGGTACGCGCCGACCACCACGTGGCGGGAGATCATCAAGGCAGCCACCGAAGTCGGCCGCGACGTCACCCCGCACCTACAGAACCAGCCGCGGTACGCCCACGGGGAACTCGTCGCCCGGGTCTCCCCGCTGTACGCCTATCTCGGCGCGCACCCCGTGACACCCCGGCACCCCGTGGACGGCGCGAAGGGCCGGCGCTTGACCTGGAATCCGGTCTATGCGCATGGCACCGAGCGCAGCGCCAAGGTCGCCGCCGGGTACCGGCTGGGCATGACGATGACCGAGTGGGCGTGCCGCTCGCTGCTGGGCCTCGGCCAGACCGAGCACCTCGAACTCGGTGGCCCTATCCCCGCCCTGCTCAAGACGTTCAAGGACCCGAAGAAGAAGCTGCCCGACCTGTGGGGGCATCACGAGACGGAGCAGTTGTACTGGCTGATTGAGGCTAAGGGCGGCGACGTGGGGCTCAAGAAGCTCCGCGAGGGATGGGAGCAGCTCGCGGCCGGCAGCACGGTCCTCGGCGCGTACGGGCACCGCACCGTCCTGGTCGGAGCATCCGTGAGGCCGGACGACGACCTGTTCCTCACGATCGACCACGACCTCCACCCCGGCCAGCCGCCGCTCGCCCCTGCCGGATCCGATACCGACGACGAAGCAGCGGGCCCGGGAAACCTGGAAGACCGCCTCGGCGACAGCGACGACGCACTCATCGGTGCTGCCCGCGCCCAGATGCTGGCCTACCTGGCGCTGCGCTCGGCTCCCGCGGCGCAGCTGCGCACCGTACCCGTTGCAGCCGACCGCGCCTCTCGCCGCCGGCGCTCCGGGCTGACTACCCCCCTGGAAGACGACAGCCTCACTCTCGCCATGCGGGCCGACGCCCGCGGAGCAGCGGCCGACACCGAACAGCACGCCTTGCGCGCCGGAATCCGTGCCATGGGCCTCGACGACTTCCTGAGCTGCCGCATCCCCGGCACGGAGGTCCACCTCGGCATGTCCCGGAAGCTGTTCGCCGTCTGCGAGCGCCTCCATGAGGAAGACCTCGCCATCGCCCGGCGTACCCCAGGACTGCGCGCCGAGGACCAGCCGCCTGCCGACCTGGAGCTCAGCGACGAGGCCCAGGAAGAACAGCGACTCACCCAGCGGCGTATCTTCCGCGAACAACAGGAGGAAGCCCGCCCACGGCTGCGTCCTCTGCTCCGCGACGCCTACGAAGAAGGTGCAGCAAGAGACTGGAGCGACCTTCTCCGTCGTCCCCAGGAGCCGGCACTCGACCTGGAGGGCGACGCGAGCCTGCTCGAAGCAGCGACGCCGGAAACCTACGTAGCCGTCAGCCGGTACGACCTGCCCCCCGCACGCGTCTAGCTCTCCCTGCACGACGACCGTGGCGAAGGGCGACCTGGTCTAGCGGCTCACCTGCAAGGATGCGCCAAAAATCGAACACATGATGCAATAGCTTGTATGCGTTGCTCTGCTATGCCCGAGGACTTGGTCGCCGCGCAGTGTGCGTGGGAGCGGACCTATCGGAGTCTTGCCGATCCGGCCAACCGGCAGCGGACGACAGCTCTCCGCCGCCGCCTGCTGGAGTTGTCGGTCCAGGTGTGGTGGCATCCCTACTGGCAGCAGGCTGGCACCGGGCAACGGGCAGCGCTGCGCTCCTCGGCCCGAGAGCTGGAACCAGGGCCCCGGTAGGTGAGCGGCCCGCGCAGTGACCGGCGAGCGGCCGGGCCCACTCCGGCCGCCATATCGCTCACCTGCTGCCACATGAGCCGCAGCAGGAGGTTGCCGCCTCCCCTCGGCGCAGGCGATCGCCGAGGTCACCAGCCTGCTCGCGCCCGGTGACAGCGGGCGCTGAGCCCAACTTTCCCGGGGCCTATGCGCGCGACCTGCTCCCTGGGGTCAGTCGGTCGTCAGGATGAGCTTTCCTCGTGTTCCGGGTTCGAGGATCCTGCGGTGGGCTGCGGCCGCTTCACGCAGAGGCATCTCGTCTCCGACGACCGGTTGGATGACCCCGTTGGCGAGTCCGGCCGCCACGGCCGTGAGAGCGTCAGCGGCTTCTTGCGTGGTGGCGTGCCAGAGAGCGGTGCCCTGGATGGTGGCTTCTTTGAGCATGGTGAGCCGGGGTGTGAAGTCCAGGCTGCCGCGGCTGCCGACGATGACCACCCGGCCGTAGGTGGCGAGGGCCTTGAGGTCTTGCTCCAGGTTGATGTCGGCCTGCATCTCGATGATCACCGAGACGCCGTGCCCGTCGGTGATCTGCGCCAGTTCGTCGAGGTAGCCGGGTGTGCTGTGGTCGAGGACGTATTGGGCTCCTGCGGCGCGGACGAGGTCCGCTCCCGTGCTGGAGCCCGCGGTGCCGATGACGACGGCCCCAGCATCGTCAGCCAGCTGCGTGGCGTGGATGCCGACGCCGCCGCTCGCGCCGTGGATGAGAACCGTCTCACCGGCCTTCAGCCGGGCCTTCTGGAACAGGGCGCGCCAGGCGGTCAGGCAGGGGACGCCGACCGCCGCGCCCTGGCCGAAGGACAGACCATCCGGCAGCGGGTGGACCGCGCGGGCGTCGGCGACCGCCAGTTCGGCGTAGGTTCCGGAGCATCCCGGCGTGCCCAGCGCCGCCACGAAGACCCTCTCGCCCGTCAGAGCCGTGTCGACGCCGGGGCCGGCTTGGTCGACGATGCCGGCACCATCGAAGCCCGGGGTGTAGGGCAGCTGCGGTGTGTGAAACGCATAGGTGCCGGAGCGGATGTAAGTGTCGGCTGGATTGACGCCGACGGCGTGCATTCGTACGCGGACCTGCCCTGGACCGGGCTCGGGGGCGGGCAGGTCGGTGTAGGTCAGGACGTCCTCGGTGCCGAACTGCGAAACCTGGATTCCGTACATGGATCTCTCCCCTGCTTCGGTCGTGGGTCTGGCCAAGGAGCCGCTTGCCCGGGACGGCCCCGTCTCCTGGCGGGCAGTCGGGCAGCTGCTGGCCGGTCTTCATCTTCGCCTTCACGGGTCGCCGCCTACGGTGGCGACGCTCCGCCCGTGCGTCGGCCTCGTCGAAGGAGGGCCGCGGCGCTGGATACCGCGACGGACGCCAGGGGTGGGGGGCGTTCGCGGCCGGCCTGGCGAGGTCAGTGTGGGGTGAGGGTACTGGCGAGGGCTACATGGACTGCGGTGCCGCCGAAGATGCTCAGCACGGCGTTGTGCCGCCAGTGGTGCAGGCCGAGGGTGACGGCCAGGGCGATCGCGGGCGCCACCAGCTCGCGCGGGGCGGCCGGGGAAAGGTCGCGCATCGTATACACGGTGAGGATCAGCATCACGCCGACCGGCATGCGGGCGTTGAGGTAGTGCACCACCGCGCTGGTCCGCAGCGGCGTCAGGACGGCGAAGGGCAGAGCCCGCAGGGCGAAGGTGATGGCGACGCACACGGCGACGGCGGCGAAGACGTAGGGCGTGTCAGGCACGGGCGGCCTTCTTGGTCACGGTGTAGCGGGCCAGGAGGGCGGTGGTGAACAGGGCGAAGGCGACGAGGAGCATCTGGCTGGGGACGGCGAAGCGCGCGATGAGCGCGCAGATCAGAGCCAGTACCGGTGTGGGCAGCTCGCGCCGCGCCCGTACGGCGTCGACGGTCAGCACCGCGAACAGGGCGGTCAGGGCGAAGTCCAGACCCACCACCTGCGGGGGGATCACCGCCCCGAGCAGGGCGCCCGCGGTCGCTCCCGACACCCAGTAGGTCTGCAGGAACACCTGCAGCCACAGGATGCGCCGGCCGGACCAGGACCGGGCCGCGCCGGTGGAGGTGAGCGCGTATGCCTCGTCGGTCATCCCGAAGACGGCGTACGTCTTCCCGGCGCGGCCTTTGACCTGGTGCAGGGGGAAAGACAGTGCGTAGAACACATGCCGGAAGTTGATCAGGAAGGCCGACAGGGCGATCTGCGCCAGCGGAGCGAGGGCGACGATCATCCCCACGAGCAGGAACTCCAGCGGGCCGGCGTAGACCAGACCGGAGATGAGCGGTGCCCACCACCAGCTCAGACCGGAGTGGACGACCAGCACCCCGAAAGCCACGCCCAGAGGGAACATGCCCAGGCCGACCGCCCCGGAGTCCTTCAGCGCCGCCGGGCCTCGGACGGGGGCTTGGACGCAGGCGCGGGTGCGTGCTCGGGAGAGTGGACGGACACGGCAGAGGGTGGGGTGTGCATGGAGAGACTCTTGGTAGCGGTTGGGAGGTCTTCGGTGGCAATGCTCAGTTCGTGTCGTCGCGCCAGGCCACGCAGGTGATCTCAAGGTTCGCGCCTAGGGGCAGGCCCACGACAGCGACTGCGGCGCGAGCGGGCACGTCCTGGGTGAAGTAGCCGCTGTAGATCTCGTTGAGGAGCGGCCAGTGGTCCATGTCGCGCAGGTAGCAGGTGGTCGAGACGACGTCCTCGAGGCGGAAGTCGGCCTGCAGGATCGTCGCTTCGAGGTTCTTCAGGGTCTGCCGGAACTCTGCCTCCAGCCCGCCCTCCGCGATGTCGGGGGTGCCGGGAAGGAAGCCGCAGTGCCCCGCCACGTAGAGGTGGTTGCCGGCTACCACGGCGGACGAGTACGGACCGAGAGACGATCCGGTGTCGATGATCTTCTTAGGCATGGTGCAGGTGCCCCTTCTCAAATTCGGCCGCAGGCGGTCTGCAGTCACCCGCAGGGCCTTGGAACGCCGTCGCGTGCCTCGCAGACGGCCAACCCTCAGGCCGGGCTGGAGACCAGGACAACAGAACGCATCCGTCGACGCAAGTTGTTGCGACCCTCAACCCTATATGTGCAAACTTTTTGCGTACAAAGCCCGACCGTCTCTGTTTCATTGCGCTGGGAAGGGATCGAAAGATGCCGCTGAACGAGATCGACGACGTTGATCGCAAGCTGCTCGACCTGCTGCGGGAGGACGGCCGCCGTTCCTTCTCCGAGATGGCCCCGGAGGTCGGGCTGTCCGTGGCCGCGGTCAAACGCCGCGTGGACAGGCTGCGGGACCTTGGTGTCATCACCGGCTTCACCGTGCAGATCGATCACACGAAACTCGGCTGGGGAATCGAAGCCTTCGTCGAGCTCAGCTACACCGGCAACACGGCCGTCAGCGAAATCCTGGGAACCACCCACAAAGTGCCCGAGGTACAGGCGGCCTTCACGACCGCCGGAGACCCTGACGCACTCGTCCATGTACGGGTGCGGGACATCGCGCACTTGCAGAAGGTCATCGACGGGCTCCGCCAGGAAAGGGGTGTCACAGGCACCAAGACGCTGATGGTGCTCGGCTCCTGGACACGCAGCGCTTGACGCGCAGCGCGAAAGGGCTGGTCGTGGCAGGCATGAACTCAGTCAGGTTCCCGCTGGCGGCCCGGCGGCTTACCTCGCTCCCCCGTCTGAGTTACTGGTGGGCGGATTCGCGCTGGTTGAGGGCCCGTGTCAGTTCCCGGTTGGCGGCGCAAGCTGCCTCCAGCTCCGAGTCTCTCTCCTCCAGTCGAGCGGTCAGCTCGGTGTTCATCTGTTCCATGCGCGTCACCTGACGCTGGAGTTCTTCAAGATCGGCGGGTACGCCCAGTCCCGATTCACGCCACGCCTGCTCGCCCATGAGCTGTGACAGGCGCCGCCCCAGGCGCCGAATTTGTGTGACGAGCCGGGTGTTTCGGGCGTGGGAGTTGGCGAGGTCGGCTCGAAGCGACGCCAGACTGACGGGCGGGCCCTCCGAAGACGATGATCCGTGCGGCTCGCGTTCGGCCGCGTGGATTAGTGCGAGCAGGTCGCGGTGGCGGTAGAGGAAGGTGCGGTCGACGCCGGCTTGCCGGGCAATGCCGCTCACGCTGACCGTCGTCCCGTTAGCAACAGCTTTCTGGAGCGCCGTCTTTACCCGCTGACGGCGGCGCTCGCTGTCGGCGCGGCGGCCGTCGGCCATGTGTGTGCTCATACGGACTCCGAGCTGTGGGCGTCGGACACGGGCGGGCCGATGCGCGGCATGCCGAGCATCGTCGTCCGGCTGCGGCGGACGACGGCGACAGCTTCGCTGATCTGCGCTTGTTCCTCCGCCGTGAGGCCGCCGAGATCGGCCCTGACACGGTCGATCAGCTGGCGCACTCGACGGATCTCCTCCTCAGAGGGCATCGCCTCGCTGCGCGCCCAGTCATCGGCGGCGAACGCCGACATCAGTCGCTCCCGGCTGCGCAGCAGGTCAGCCAGGTACGCCTGGAGGTCGGGCAGGTAGGAGACGTCGGTGCGGAAGTGGTCGCCACGCAGCGGAACCGGATGGGGCAGCTCTGGCCGCCAGCCGCGACGTTCGAGGGCTCCTGGCAGACGCCGTAGGGGACGCCGACTTCCCCGATCGCCCGACGTACGTGCTCGGAGTCCAACAGCGACTGGCCTCGATTCGTCAGCGGTCTGATCGGTCTCGCTGATTCGGCGCCTTGCCCCGGTTTGTCCGACTGGTCGGTATAGGGGCCTTCGCATGCGCTGC
>NZ_JBEZLR010000126.1:0-26335 GCF_040652275.1 Streptomyces sp. NPDC048275 | reverse complement strand
GGCTTTCCTCCGGGCGCTTCCCTTCGGTCTTGCGTTTCCGACTCTATCAGACCGTTTCCCGATCCGATTTCCTCGGCGCTTTCCAGGTTTCCGCTCTCGCGTTTCCCTTTCCGGCGGCTCCGACTCTATCAGATCCTTTCGGGCCCGATTCCCAGTCAGCGGGGTTGTCTTCGCGACTGTTGGGCCGTTCCGACGAGTGAGACTTTAGCGGATTCCTGCCTCCCGAGCTAATCGGGGTGGCGTCCTCTCGAACGCGGATTCCTCATTTCGCAAACACGCATGAAAACGAGCCGACGACGAGTCGCCGTTCGTTGAATGCTTGGCGCGGAATGGCTGTCCGGGGACCGACCGGAGTCGGCGCTCACGTCGGACAACCCGGAGAACATTACGTACGACATGGAGCCGTGTCAACTCCACTCCGGGGGCACCCCGGGGGCGTAGTCTCGGAGGCATGACTACGCGTACGTGCACCCAGCAGTGGTGGGCCGCCTGACGGCGGCCGTACTCACGTATGTACTCAACGGCCGCCGCCTCGGCGGCCGTTTTTGTGTCTCCCTCCTGGAGAGCCGGCCGACGGGCGCGGCGGCCTCGACCAGGAGGTGGAGAAGTGACGCGGATCTTCAGTGGGGTCAAGCCGACCGGGCATCTGACGCTGGGGAACTACCTGGGGGCCGTACGGCGCTGGGCTGATGTCGATCAGCACCGGGCCGATGCACTGTTCTGCATCGTCGATCTGCACGCGCTGACCGTGGACCACGACCCGGGGCGCGTGCGCAGGCTCAGTCGGCAGGCGGCGACGTTGTTGCTGGCGTCGGGGCTCGATCCGGAGCGGTGCACCGTGTTCGTACAGAGTCATGTGGACGAGCACGCGCGGTTGTCGTATGTGCTGGAGTGCGTCGCGACCGACGGGGAGATGCGGCGGATGATCCAGTACAAGGAGAAGGCCGCGCGGGAGCGGGAGCGGGGCGGGAGTGTTCGGCTGTCGTTGCTGACGTATCCCGTGCTGATGGCGGCGGACATCCTGGCGTACGGGACTGACGAGGTGCCGGTCGGGGACGATCAGACACAGCATGTGGAGCTCACTCGGGATCTGGCGGTGCGGTTCAACCAGCGGTACGGGCACACGTTCGTAGTGCCTCGGGCCACGCATCCGCAGGTCGCGGCGCGGGTCATGAATCTGCAGGAACCGGCGTCCAAGATGGGGAAGAGCGATAACGTCGGGCCTGGGGTGGTGTATCTGCTCGACGAGCCGGATGCCGTGCGGAAGAAGATCATGCGGGCCGTGACGGACAGCGGCCAGGACGTTGTGTACGACCGGGAGGCGCGGCCGGGGGTCTCGAATCTGCTGGAGATTCTTGCCGCTTGTGACGGTGGGAACCCCGAAGCCTTGAGCGGTGTATATGAGTCGTACGGCGCTTTGAAGAAGGACACCGCCGAGGCCGTGGTCGAACTCCTCAGGCCCGTACAGGACAGGCACAAGCAGTTGTGCGCGGATCCTGCCTATGTGGAGGGGGTGTTGCGAGACGGGGCGGAGAAGGCCAGGGAGATGGCGAGGCCGAGGGTGGACGCGGCTTATCGGGCGATCGGGTTGCTGGCGGCGGGCTGAATGGTCGTGGACTGAAAGGCGGTGGGCTGAAAGATGGTGGAGCCGGGGGCGGGCCTGGCCCCACGTCTTTCAGCTGTTGCCTGGCGCGGCGTCCGCTAGCTGTTACCGGAGGCCAGTTCGCGGCTGCGGTCGCGGGCTGCCTCCAGTGCGGCGATGAGGGCTGCGCGGACACCGTGATTCTCGAGTTCGCGGATTGCGTTGATCGTGGTGCCCGCGGGGGAGGTGACGTTCTCGCGGAGCTTCACGGGGTGCTCCCCGCTGTCGCGGAGCATCACGGCGGCGCCGATCGCGGACTGGACGATCAGGTCGTGGGCTTTGTCGCGGGGTAGGCCGAGCAGAATGCCCGCGTCGGTCATGGCCTCGACCAGGTAGAAGAAGTACGCCGGTCCCGAACCGGAGAGGGCTGTGCAGGCGTCCTGCTGGGACTCGGGGACGCGGAGCGTCTTGCCGACGGCGCCGAAGATCTCCTCGGCGTGGGCGAGGTGCTCGGGGGTGGCATGGCTGCCGGCGGAGATGACGGACATGGCCTCGTCGACGAGCGCGGGCGTGTTCGTCATGACACGGACGACAGGGGTGCCTGCGGCCAGGCGCTCCTCGAAATAGGAGGTGGGAATGCCTGCCGCGCCGCTGATGACCAGGCGGTCGGCGGGGACGTGCGGGGCGAGTTCGTCGAGGAGGGTGCCCATGTCCTGCGGCTTGACCGTGAGGATCAGCGTGTCTGAGGTTTTGGCGGCTTCGGCGTTGGTGACCGCGGTGATGCCGTAGCGCTCCTGGAGTTCCTTGGCGCGCTCGGGGCGGCGGGCCGTGACCAGCAGGTCTGCGGGGGCCCAGCCGGACCGGATCATTCCGCTGAGCAGGGCTTCGCCGATCTTGCCCGTGCCGAGGACTGCGACTTTCTGGGTCATGGTGCGGGGCCCTCCGGGGGTTGTGTCGTCCGGTGCTCATCCTCCCACCGGGGGCGTGGGGGCGGCTTGGTCGTCCGGTGGGCGGGATGTCGGGTGTTCGAGCGTCCTAGGTGTTCAGGTGCCGGTTGGGGGGCGGCCCCGCTGCCCCTATCCGTTCCATCCCTGCCTGGGGGCTGCCGCCCCCGGACCCCCGCATCGGCGGCCTGAACGGCCTCGTCCGCAAACGCCGGACGGGCTGTGCCGCCCGGCACTGGGGGCTAAGGGGTTCGGCGCTTCAGCGTTGCTGCGCCGAGGCCCAGTACCAGTAGTGCGCAGCCCGCCACGATGAGCGCGTCGCCGACGAAGGCGGCGGTCACGTCGGTGTGCATGAGGACTTCGTTCATGCCGTCGACGGCGTAGGACATGGGGAGGACGTTGGAGAGGGCTTCGAGGACGGGGTGCATGTTCGAGCGGGGGGTGAAGAGGCCGCAGAGGAGGATCTGGGGGAAGAGCACGGCCGGCATGAACTGGACTGCCTGGTATTCCGAGGCCGCGAAGGCCGAGACGAAGAGACCGAGAGCGGTGCCGAGGAGTGCGTCGAGCAGCGCGACGAGCAGGAGGAGCCACGGGGAGCCGGTGACGTCCAGGTCCAGGGTCCAGACCGCCAGGCCCGTGGCCAGGGCCGACTGGACGATGGCCAGCGAACCGAAGGCCAGGGCGTAGCCGGCGATCAGGTCGCCCTTGCCGAGGGGCATGGCGAGAAGGCGTTCCAGGGTGCCGGAGGTGCGTTCGCGCAGGGTGGCGATCGAGGTGACCAGGAACATCGTGATCAGCGGGAAGATCCCGAGGAGGGAGGCGCCGATGGAGTCGAAGGTGCGTGGGCTGCCGTCGAAGACGTAGCGGAGCAGGACGAGCATGACGCACGGGACGAGGATCATCAGCGCGATGCTGCGCGGATCGTGGCGGAGCTGGCTCAGGACACGGGTCGCGGTGGCGGTCGTACGGGAGTAGCTGATCGCCTTCGCGCGTACGAAAGGTGCTGCGCTCGGGGGCACGCTCGTGCTCGTGCCCGTGCTCGTGGTCATCGGACGGTCTCCTTGTGGGGGTGGGCGCCCGCCGTGATCGCTTCGTCGACCAGGTGGAGGAAGGCGGCCTCGACGGTGTCGGAGTCGGTGCGTTCGCGCAGGGCGTCGGGGGTGTCGTCGGCGAGGATCTCGCCCTCGCGCATCAGGAGGAGGCGGTGGCAGCGCTCGGCCTCGTCCATGACGTGGGAGGAGACGAGGAGGGTGGCGCCGCGAGCTGCCGCGATGTGGTGGAAGAGGGTCCACAGGTCGCGGCGGAGGACCGGGTCCAGGCCGACGGTCGGTTCGTCGAGGACCAGGAGTTCGGGGGTGCCGAGGAGCGCGACCGCGAGGGAGACGCGGCTGCGCTGGCCGCCGGAGAGGTTTCCCGCGAGGGTGTCGGCGTGGGAGGTGAGGTCGACGTCGGCGATGGCCTGGGTGACCGTGGCGTGGCGGCGTTCGGCGGCGATGGAGGCTTCCCCGCGCGAGCGGAGTCGAGGGCGGGAGAGCCCGGGATCGAGGATCGCGGCGAAGTAGTCGAGGTTCTGGCGGACGGTCAGGTCGTCGTAGACGGAGGGGGCTTGAGTGACGTAGCCGATGCGGGAGCGGAGAGAGGCGTCGCCGGCGGGGCGGCCGAGGACTTCGAGGGTGCCGGTGACTTTCGCCTGGGTGCCGACGGTCGAGCGCATCAGGGTCGATTTGCCGCAGCCGGAGGGGCCGAGCAGGCCGGTGATCTGGCCGCGCGGGACGGCGAATTCGAGGTTGCGCAGGACGGTGCGGGTGCCGCGTACGACGGTGAGGGCTTCGGCGCGGATCGCCGCGGCCTGTGGGGAGGAGGAGTCCCGTGGTTCCGCGGGAGCGGGTGGGCGTCGAGCAATATTCATCATGCGATGAATATTGCTCGCGTGGAGTAGGGCCGTCAAGCCCGACGCATCCGGCGGCGCAGGCGCGCGGGGGTGTCATCGGGAGGCGGCGCTCCGGTGTGCGGCGAGGTGGCGCGCTCCTGCGTTCACATGGTGGTTACGCCTGGGGCCTGTCCGGCGGATCAAGTCGGAGGGAAGCAGTGGTGCCTTGTCGGCGCAGGTGAGCGGGGTCAGTCGGCAACCGACGACAACGCCGCAGATCGGCATGCCAGACCCCGCGTCTCCGGCATGATCCGCCGGACAGGCCCTAGGGGCGCGGTGCAGACGTAGGGGCTGCTGGATGCCGTGCAGCCGCCGTCCTTGGCGGAGTTGGGGCGGTTCACGGAAGTGGGCGTGCTCGGGACGGTGCTGGCGTTCGCGCTGATCGCTTCCGCCGAGTCGCTGTTCAGCGCGGCGGCGGTGGGCCGGCTGCACCGGGGGCCGCGAACCGATGACGACCGGGAGCTGATCGCACAGGGTGCGGGGAATGCCGTGTGCGGGCTGCTCGGGGCGCTGCCGATGACCGCGGTGATCGTGCGGAGCGCGGCGAACGTGCAGGCCGGGGCGCGACCGAAGGTGTCTCGGGTGCTGCATGGGGTGCGGCTGCTGGTCTTCACCGTTGTGCTGCCCGGGGTGCCGACGGTGATTCTGGTGGCGGCGCTGGCGGGGTTGCTGGTGCATGCGGGGTGCAAGTTGGTGCCGGTGCGGGAGTTGGGGGTGTGGGTGCTGTGGCGCGGGCATCGGGGGGGAGGTGGTGGTGGTGCTGGGCGTGACGGCGGTGGCCATCTTGGTGGGGAACCTCTTCGAGGGAGTGCTGGTCGGGCTCGCGTTCGCCGTGGCCAAGACCGCGTGGGATCACGAGCGGGTTGCCACGATCAGCAGTACGTCGTAGACCTCCTCGACCTCGCCCTCCGGGAACGTCTCCAGGAGATGCGCGCGCTCCTCGGTGAGGAACGCCTCCGCGCCCTCCTTGCCGAGGACCAGGAAGATCGAGTGGCTGCCGAGGTTGGCGAGGTGGGTGTCAAGTGGGACGCGGCGGCTCCAGCGCAGTGTGCGTTGGGCGACGGTCAATCGGGGGGTCGGGGCGGTGGACAGCGCCGCTGCGGCGCGGGCGCCGCTGCCGTTCTTCTCGACTACCGGGTCGATGCCGAAGTGGCGCTCGATGCGGTCGGCGGCTGCGGCGATCCACGGGATGTCGAGGGCTTCCGTGTTCCACCAGAGGGCGAGTGCACCGTTTGGGCGCAGGACGCGAAGCGCTTCCGGGATGGAGTGGGCCGGGTTTGTCCAGTGCCAGGCCTGGGCGTAGGTGAGGAAGTCCGCGGAGGCGTCGGCGAGGGGGAGGGTGTCGCCGGTGCCGCGGATGACGGGGACGGTGGGGAGGGTGCGGCGGAACTCCGCGGCCATGGCCTCGCCGGGTTCCACGGCGATGACGTCGGCTCCTCTTGCGTGGAGGAGGGCGGTGGCGATGCCGGTGCCGGCGCCTACGTCCACGACTCTGGCGCCGGTGAGGGGGCGGGCTGCCATGTCTTCGATGGCGTCGAAGAGGGCGGGTGGGTAGGAGGGACGGTTCGCGGCGTACTCGGCGGCGGCGGTGTTGAAGGAGTGGGCTCGGGTGGTGTGGGAGGAAGGGGAGGGGGAGGAAGAGGGGGTGCGGGTCATACGGTCATAGTGGCGGAGTGGGGTGGCTGGGGTGGGTTGTTCGCCCCCGCCGCCCCTGCCCTCCCCCAAGTTCTCGGCTTCGCTCAAGCAGGGGGGACCCCCATCGTCCCTTGGGGGCTTCGCCCCCAGACCCCCGGTCGCCCGAAGGGCTCGTCCTCAAACGCCGGACGGGCTGGGAGTGCAGGCCGGGCTGAAAGGTTGCTGTTTGGGGTGAAGAGTGACAGATGTTCCCGTATTCCCGGGGCTTAAGAGCGGCGGTGCTTTTTTGACGGGTTGTTCGTGCGGCGGTTTGTGCGGCGTTCGTACTGTCGGCGGGCCGTTTCGTACTCCTCGCGGTGGAGTTTCTCGCCGGGGGCCTCGGTGAGGGCGCGGAAGGAGTAGGCGAGGAGGGAACCGACGAAGCCGATGGCCAGGAGACCGCGGAGGGAGGCCTGGCGGTCGGGGTCGGGGCGCTTGGTGAAGGCGTCCCAGGTGTGGCGGAACGCGAGCGCGCTGCACACTGCGAACATCACCACGACCAGGAGGGTCACGAACTCGCCGACGTCCGCGATCGCCAGGCCCTGGTAGGCGAAGCGGAGTACGAAGCAGGCGGCGACCGCGGCGGCGAGCGCGCCGACGGCCACGGCGACGCGGCGGACCGGGTAGCCGCCGTCGTGTGCCACCCAGGTCGTGCCGAAGAAGCGCAGGGGCTCGGGCTGGGGCCCTGCGGGGGTGCCGGTTCCGACACTGGTTTCGGTACTGGTGCCGGTCTCGCTCTTGTCGCTCACAAGACGATTATCGCTCCGGTCCGCCGCAAAGCCCCGGCCCTTGATGCCTCAGGCGCAGCGCGGCGCGACGTAGCCGTCGCTGCCGGTCTTCACGTAGGCGTCCGAGACGTACTCGCCGCTGGCGATGTTGTCCCAGATGCTTGTGGTGCCGTACGGACCGCTCACGGATTCGCCCGGCCGCTGGCAGAAGATCGGCACGCTTGAGCCCGCGGGCAGCACGCGCACGATGCGGTAGCCGGTGCCGGGGCCGCTGCGGACGTTCACCGCGTGGCCGGGTGCGAGCGGGTAGGAGTTCACTGCCGCTTGGACCGAGCTCGCGGTCGCCGTTGTGGACGCCGCTTCCTCGTCGCTGCTTTCTATAGGCTCAACAGCCATGGAGATCTCCCCCGTTGAATCTGACATGTGTACGTCTTTCGCACGCGGAGGCTAGCAAGCCGCCTCGGTCTCGTACGAGGAATCGACTAGGCTCCGTGCGTCGCGCGCGCGGACGAACAGCACGGGGGTGGGTCCTTGGCGCCACAGCGGAACACCGGATCGGGTGCGGAAGCGGAACTTCCCGAGTACGCGGGGCAGTACCGTCTCGAGGAGCGCCTGGGGTCCGGCGGCATGGGCGTCGTCCAGCTGGCCCGCAGCACCTCGGGGCTGCGGCTCGCCGTGAAGGTCGTACACGCACAGTTCGCGAGGGATCCCGAGTTCAGGGGGCGGTTCCGGCAGGAGGTCGCCGCCGCGCGGCGGGTGAGCGGAGCGTTCACCGCGCCTGTGGTCGACGCCGATCCGGAGGCCGAACGGCCATGGATGGCCACTCTCTTCATTCCCGGCCCCACCCTCGCCGAGTACGTGAAGCGGAACGGCCCCATGCCCCCCGACCAACTGCGCCGTCTGATGGCCGGACTGGCCGAGGCGCTGCGCGACATCCATCGGGTGGGGGTCGTACACCGGGATCTGAAGCCCAGCAACGTCCTGCTCGCCGACGACGGCCCCAAGGTCATCGACTTCGGCATTTCCAGGCCGTCGGACAGTGAACTGCATACCGAAACGGGCAAATTGATCGGCACACCGCCGTTCATGGCACCCGAGCAGTTCCGCCGTCCGCGACAGGTGGGACCGGCCGCCGACATCTTCGCCCTGGGCTCGGTGATGGTGCACGCCGCGACGGGCCGGGGACCCTTCGACTCCGACAGCCCGTACGTCATCGCCTATCAAGTTGTGCACGACGAGCCGGACTTGACGGACGTTCCCACGAATCTGGCACCGCTCGTCACGCGCTGCCTGGCCAAGGAACCTGAGGACCGGCCGACCCCTGACGAACTGATGCGGGAGCTGCGCTCGGTGGCGGCCTCCTACGATACGCAGGCGTTCATTCCGGCTCAGCGTGCCGAGCCGTCCGGTCCTGACGATGATCCCGTCGGCAGTTTCGTCGATGGTTCTGTCGGCAGTTCTTCCGTCGACGGTTCTTCCGTCGACGGAGATCCTCCGCAGTCCAAGCCGCGGCCCAGGAAACGCGCCCTCAAACGCATCGCGCTCGTCGCCGGAGCTCTTGTCCTTACCGCGGGCGGGACATTGGCGACGACCCAATTGCTCGGACAGGACAGCAGCGGCACCTCGCAGGACCAGGGGGCGCGGTCCGCGCCGATCGGTTTCACCGGGTGGGACACCAAACCTGTGCCCGGAGCCAGTGGGATGCCTCAATGCTCGTACGGGGCAGGGAAGTTGTTCTGCGCCCAGCCAGGGCTGGTCTACGCCCTCGACCCGGTCGACGGCCACGTGCTGTGGCGGCACGACTCCGGTGAGCGGAGTGCTCCGGATGGCCTGCCCGTCACCTCGGGCGGACTGGTGCACGCCGTCACCCATGGCGGCGGACTCCTGGAGGCGCTCGATCCGGCCTCGGGCAGGACACGTTGGACGATGGATCTTTCGGCGTACAGCCGTGTGCAGCACGCCGGCGGAACGGTCCTGCTCACCGGTGCCGACGGGACGGTCACCGGAGTGGACGGGGCTTCGGGCGAGAGCCGTTGGAGCCAGCGGATACCGGGGCAGAGCGCGCCGAACCTCGCCGCGTTCGCCGGGGGTGGGCTCGCCTACGCCACGAGTACGTCGGGCGACGGGACGAGTACGCGGGTGGCCGGGCTGGATCCGGAGACCGGGGACGTACGATGGGACGCCAGCCTGAAGGGCACGCTGTACCCGGTCGGCACCCAGCGGGACACGGTCGTCTTCACGTCCGTCGACAAGAACACCGAGACGGACGCCCTGGTCCAGTACGACCCGCAGAGCAAGGTGTCGCACCGGGTGGAGTTCGCTGTGACACTCCCCCAGGCTCAGGCCACCGTGCGCGCGAACACCGTCTATCTGGTGGCCACGCTCGGCCCGCTGGTGGCCGTCGACCTGGAGACGCGAAAGCAGCGCTGGCGCCTCGAGACGTCCGTGAGCCGGGGCTCGGCGCCCGTCGCCGACACCGAGCACGTCTATTTCACCGCGGCCGACGGGCGGCTGCTCGCCGTGGACGCGGCGAAGGGGAAGCTCGTCGGGCAGACCCGGACCCGGCTCGGTGCCGAGGCGGACCGGGTCCCAGCAGCGCTGTCCCCGCCGCTCGTCACCGGCGGCCGCGTCTACGCGAGTGCGCCCGACGGGACCGTGTTCGGAGTGGCGGGGGACGATCCGTCGGCCTGGTGAAGGTTCAGGATCAGGAACTGCTCAGGACTGGTCTGGTCTGGTCAGGAAATGGCCAGGTCTGCCGTTCTGGATCAGCCCAGCTTCGAGACGTCCCGCACCGCGCCCTTGTCCGCGCTCGTCGCCATCGCCGCGTAGGCACGCAGGGCTGCGGAGACCTTGCGCTCCCTGGCCGCCGGAGCATAGACGCCCTTGAGCGCATCGCGGCGTGCGCCCAGCTCCTCGTCCGACACGAGCAGCTCGATCGAACGGTTCGGGATGTCGATGCGGATGCGGTCGCCGTCCTGGACCAGGGCGATGGTGCCGCCGGAGGCCGCCTCGGGGGACGCGTGGCCGATCGACAGGCCCGAGGTGCCGCCCGAGAAGCGGCCGTCGGTGATCAGGGCGCAGGTCTTGCCGAGGCCTCGGCCCTTGAGGAAGGACGTCGGGTAGAGCATCTCCTGCATGCCGGGGCCGCCCTTGGGACCCTCGTAGCGGATGACGACGACGTCGCCGTGCGTGATCTGTTTCTTGAGGATCTTGTCGACGGCCTCCTCCTGCGACTCGCAGACGACGGCCGGGCCCTCGAAGGTCCAGATCGACTCGTCGACGCCGGCCGTCTTCACGACGCAGCCGTCGACCGCCAGGTTGCCCCGCAGGACCGCGAGGCCGCCGTCCTTGGAGTACGCGTGCTCGGCGGAGCGGATGCAGCCGTTCTCGGCGTCCTCGTCGAGGGCTTCCCAGCGCTCGGACTGGGAGAAGGCCTCGGAGGAGCGGACGCAGCCGGGGGCGGCGTGCCACAGTTCGACGGCCTCGGGGGACGGGGAGTCGGCGCGCACGTCCCACGTCTTCAGCCAGTCCGCGAGGGTCGGGCTGTGGACGGAGTGCACGTCCTCGTTCAGCAGGCCGGCCCGGTGGAGCTCGCCCAGCAGGGCCGGGATGCCGCCCGCGCGGTGCACGTCCTCCATGTAGTACGTGCGGTCCTTCGCCACGTTCGGGGCGACCTTGGCGAGGCAGGGCACGCGGCGCGAGACCTCGTTGATCTCGTCCAGACCGAAGGGCACGCCCGCCTCCTGGGCGGCGGCCAGCAGATGCAGGATCGTGTTGGTGGAGCCACCCATCGCGATGTCGAGGGCCATGGCGTTCTCGAAGGCGGCGTGCGTGGCGATGTTGCGGGGCAGGACCGACTCGTCGTCCTGGTCGTAGTAGCGGCGCGTGATGTCGACGACCGTGCGGGCCGCGTCCTCGTACAGCCCCTTGCGGGCCGTGTGGGTGGCGAGGACCGAGCCGTTGCCGGGGAGGGACAGGCCCATGGCCTCGGTCAGGCAGTTCATCGAGTTGGCGGTGAACATGCCGGAGCAGGAGCCGCAGGTCGGACAGGCGTTCTCCTCGATACGGAGGATGTCCTCGTCCGAGATCTTGTCGTTCACGGCGTCGGAGATCGCGTCGACCAGGTCGAGCGTGCGGACCGTGCCGTCGACCAGCGTGGCGCGGCCGGACTCCATGGGGCCGCCGGAGACGAAGACCGTCGGGATGTTCAGGCGCAGGGCCGCCATGAGCATGCCGGGGGTGATCTTGTCGCAGTTCGAGATGCAGATCAGGGCGTCGGCGCAGTGGGCCTCGACCATGTACTCGACCGAGTCCGCGATCAGGTCACGGGAGGGGAGGGAGTACAGCATGCCGCCGTGGCCCATCGCGATACCGTCGTCGACGGCGATCGTGTTGAACTCGCGCGCGATGCCTCCGGCGGCGGTGATGGCCTCGCTGACGATCCGGCCGACCGGCTGGAGGTGGGTGTGGCCCGGCACGAACTCCGTGAAGGAGTTGGCCACCGCGATGATCGGCTTCCGTCCGATGTCCGCGCCCGGTACACCGGAGGCGCGCATAAGGGCACGTGCCCCCGCCATGTTGCGTCCGTGGGTGACTGTGCGGGACCTCAGCTCGGGCATCGTCGCTCGCTCCTTCGGAGAGTAATGACTCAGGTCGAGCCTACGCCCGGGCGCCACGATTCGGACGGAGCGTCCGGAATGCGGGACACCTGTCTCGGGGGTCGGCTGCGGGTGGTGGTTGTCGAGGGGCGCCGTGGGGGGGGCGGTTCTCGGTGGTGTGTGCAGGTCGTTCAGGGCTGGTCGCGCCCACGCGGCGGAGCCGCACAAGGTCACAGCCCCGCACCCCTGTGGGGGGCGCCACAGCTCACGGGGTGGTCAGGTGGCCCTGCACCACGGGAGCCACCCGCTCGACGACGCGTTCCACGTCCGCCGACGCCAGGGGTTCGACCTTGATGATGTAACGGAGCATCGCCACCCCCACCAGCTGGGCCGCTGCCAGTTCGACGCGCAGTTCCGCGTCGGGGACGTCGAGGCGGCCCGCGATGCGGCGGAGCAGCTGGGCGGCGACCAGACGGCGGAAGACGGCAGCCGCGGTCTCGTTGTTCACGGCGGAACGGACGATCGCGAGCAGCGGGGTCCGGGTGGTCGGGTTCTCCCAGATACCGAGGACGAAGCGGGTCAGGCGCTCGCCGACCGTGTCCAGGGGGCCGTCCTCGACCGCGCCCGACGCGGCCAGGGCGGGGGCGAAGGCGAGCTCGACGGCCGTCTCGAAGACCTGCTCCTTGGTGCCGAAGTAGTGGTGCACGAGGGCCGAGTCCACACCGGCGGCCTTGGCGATGCCGCGCACCGACGTCTTCTCGTAGCCCCGCTCGGAGAACTCCTCGCGGGCCGCTTCCAGGATGCGGTCGCGGGTGGCGGGGCCCGCCTCCGACTGCGTACGGGAAGGGCGTCCCCTGCGGCGAGGGGCGGCGGCGTCCGTCACCGGCGGGGCACCTTCACCGCGGAGGCGAGGTGCAGGCGGGTGAAGGCCAGGGCCTCCGCCAGGTCCGCCTCGCGTTCGGCGCTGGACATCGCACGGCGGGTGTTGACCTCGATGACGACATGGCCGTCGAAACCGGAGAGCGCGAGACGCCCCAGCAGTTCGGCGCAGGGCTGGGTGCCGCGGCCGGGGACGAGGTGCTCGTCCTTGTTGGAGCCTTTGCCGTCGGCGAGGTGGACGTGTCCGAGGCGATCGCCCATGCGGTCGATCATCTGGAGGGCGTCGGTGCGGGCCGTCGCGGTGTGACTGAGGTCGATCGTGAAGTGCCGGTAGTCGTCCTTCGTCACGTCCCAGTCGGGGGCGTAGGCGAGCATTTCGCGGTCGCGGTAGCGCCAGGGGTACATGTTCTCGACGGCGAACCGTACGTCCGTCTCGTTCGCCATCCGCCAGATCCCGGTGACGAAGTCGCGCGCGTACTGGCGCTGCCAGCGGAACGGGGGGTGGACGACCACCGTGGAGGCGCCGAGCTTCTCGGCGGCGGCCCGGGCGCGCTGGAGCTTGACCCAGGGGTCGCTGGACCACACGCGCTGGGTAATCAGCAGACAGGGGGCGTGAACGGCGAGGATCGGGACCTGGTGATAGTCGGAGAGGCGGCGGAGGGCTTCGATGTCCTGGCTGACCGGGTCGGTCCAGACCATGACCTCTACGCCGTCGTAGCCGAGGCGTGCGGCGATCTCGAATGCCGTCGCCGTCGACTCCGGATACACGGACGCCGTGGACAGCGCGACCTTCGCATCCGGGATGCGCACGACTGGTTCTGCCACGAGGGACAGCGTACGGGGTGCCTCTGGCCGTTGGGCTGGGGCACCTGTTCCCCGTGGGGAGAGTCATCGGGGGCGGGTGCGGCTGCGGGGGCGGGTGGTCTGTGGCGGAGCGCGCCCACACGTCGGAGTCGCATATGTCACAGCCCCGCACCCCCCTTTGGGGCGCGGGGAGTGTCCTACCTGCTACTCCGTCGGCAGGTGGTCCAGGCGGCGGAGGATTACGCCCTCGCGCAGGGCCCAGGGGCAGATCTCCAGGGTGTCCACGCCGAAGAGGTCCATCGCGCCCTCGGCGACGAGCGCGCCCGCGAGGAGCTGGTTCGAGCGGCCCGGGGAGACGCCGGGGAGTTCCGCGCGCTCGTCGGCGGTCATCGCGGCGAGCCGGGGTACCCAGTCCTCCAGCGAGCGGCGCTTGAGTTCGCGCTGGACGTACAGGCCGTCGGTGGAGCGCGCGGCGCCGGCCAGGCGGGCGAGCTGCTTGAAGGTCTTGGAGGTGGCGACCACGTGGTCGGGGGCGCCGAAGCGACTGAACTCCCCCACCGTACGGGCGATCTGCGCGCGCACATGGCGGCGCAGCGCCCTTATGTCGGCGGGGTCGGCCGGGTCGGTCGGCAGCCAGCCCGCGGTCAGCCGGCCCGCGCCGAGCGGCAGGGACACCGCGGCGTCCGGTTCCTCGTCGATGCCGTACGCGATCTCCAGGGAGCCGCCGCCGATGTCGAGGACGAGGAGTTTGCCCGCCGACCAGCCGAACCAGCGGCGGGCTGCCAGGAAGGTCAGCCGGGCCTCCTCCGAGCCGGCCAGGACCTGGAGCTCGACGCCGGTCTCGGCCTGCACCCGGGCCAGCACGTCGTCGGCGTTGCTGGCCTCGCGCACGGCGGAGGTGGCGAACGGCAGCAGGGCTTCGACGCCCTTGTCCTCGGCGGCGTCCAGCGCGCCCCTGATCGTCTCGATCAGCTTGTCGACGCCGTCGGAGCCGATCGCCCCGCTCTCGTCGAGCAGTTGGGCGAGCCGCAATTCGGCCTTGTGTGAATGCGCGGGCAGCGGGCGCGCGCCGGGGTGCGCATCCACCACCAGCAGATGCACCGTGTTCGAACCAACGTCGAGGACACCGAGTCTCATGTACGGAACGCTACTGGGCGGACGGCGGACGGCCGTCCCCGGAGCGGCCTGAAGCGACTTACCCTGGACGGGTGCCAAAGACGAAAAAGGCGAAACCCGACAAATCCTCCAAGGATTCTTCGCAGGCGAAGGCCATCGAGTCCCAGAAGTCACCGAAGAAGACGAAGAAGTCCCCGGAAAAGTCCTCGAAGACGATCTCCGTATCTGACGAGCAGGGGCTCGACTTCGCTCGCGCATGGGTGGAATTTCCGGATCCCGCCGATGAGGAGCAGGTCTTCCGGTGCGATCTGACATGGCTGACCTCTCGCTGGAACTGCATCTTCGGAAGCGGCTGCCAGGGCATCCAGGCCGGTCGCGCCGATGACGGCTGCTGCACGCTCGGGGCGCACTTCTCGGACGAGGACGACGAGAAGCGGGTGGCCGGGCACGTGGCGAGGCTCACGCCGGACATCTGGCAGCACCATGACGTGGGCATGGAGAGCGGTTGGGTCTCGGAGGACGAGGACGGCGACCGGCAGACCCGGCCGTACCAGGGGTCCTGCATCTTCCAGAACCGGCCCGGCTTCGCCGGCGGCGCGGGCTGCTCGCTGCACATCCTCGCGTTGAAGGAGGGCCGCGAACCCCTGGAGACCAAGCCGGACGTCTGCTGGCAGTTGCCCGTGCGACGGACGTACGAGTGGATCGACCGGCCCGACGACACCCGGGTGCTCCAGGTGTCCATCGGCGAGTACGACCGCCGCGGGTGGGGTCCGGGCGGGCACGACCTGCACTGGTGGTGCACGTCGGCGACCTCGGCGCACGGCGCGGGCGACCCGGTGTACGTCTCGTACCGCCCGGAGCTCGTCGAGCTGATGGGCAAGGCGGGGTACGACCGGTTGGTCGAGCTCTGCGAGGAGCGGCTGGCCTCGCAGCTGCCGCTGTTTGCGCCGCATCCGGCGGATCCGGTGGGCTGACGCGGATGCGGTCGGCTGACGCGGATGCGGTCGGCTGACGCGGATGCGGTCGGCTGACGCGGATGCGGTCGGCTGACGCGGATGCGGTCGGCTGACGCGGGTGCGGTCGGCCGAGGGCGCCGGTCCGCCGTTTTGGTACTGCTTCGGTCCTCTTCGGTCCTCTTTGGGCCCACTGCGGTCTGCTTCGGTCGTGCCTCGGTCCTGGTTCCACCCTGGTTCCGTCCTGCTTCGGCCGTCCTGCTTCGGCCCTACGGGGACGGGCTCGGGTCGCTGCTGTCGCTGGGCGGGGGTGTCGAGCCGCCCGGGTCCGACGGGGACGTGTCCGTGGGAGTGGGGGTCGGCGTCGGGTCGGGGTCCGAAGGAGTCGGCGTCGGGTCGGGCTCGGACGGGGGCGGGGTCGAGTCGGGGGTGGACGGGGTGGGACGGCCGGAGGTCGGGCCGGGGTCGGGCGCGCCCGCGTTCCCGTACCCCTCGATCGTGGCCACCGCGCCCGCCGGTGCGATCGACACCCGCGCGCCCCAGGGGCCCACCGGCTCGCGAAGATGATCGACGTACACCTTGATCGTCAACGATTCGCCGGGGGCGAGCCTTCCCGACGACTGGCTGAGGTAGAGCCAGGACGCTCCCGTGCTCGCGGACCAGCGGACCGGCGAAGTACCGGACGCGGTCAGCGTGACGAGGGTCGTGTCGCCGCTGCTCGCGGCCCGCACGGAGAGGCCTCCCGCGCCGTTTCTGGCCCCGGGGGCGCCGCCCGGGGCACTTCCGGGGGCACTGATCACCTCGACGGAGACGTCGGGTGAGCGGCTGCCGTTGATGAAGCGGCTGTCGGGTTCGGTACTGGCGTTGCCCGCGTTCTCGTAGCTGCCCGGCTCCTCTCCGTTGATGCTGTCGGGGCCTTGCGCCTCGCTCGCGGTGATCGCGTGGCCGTCGGCGCCCTCTCCGGTGAGGGGCGCGCCGCGGTAGGCCGCCCAGAGGGCGAGAACGGGGGCGGCGACGACCGTGGCGACGACGGTTGTCGTGACGGCACGCGCGCGTAGCCGGTCTCTTCGTGCCGCGTGGTCCTTGGGGTCCATCGGGAAACCGCGCCGGTCGAAGCGTGGAGCGCCGCCCCGCGCGCGGGGGGTGTGCGCCATCGCGATGTGCAGTTCCGTGCGCGGGGCCTCCAGGACGGGGAGCGCGGCGGGCGTGACGCCGGCGCCGGGCCAGATACCGGGGGCGGCTCGCTCGGCGGTGCGGCGACAACGCGGGCAGTCGTCGACGTGCCGGACGAGTTCGCGGCGCAGGGTGGTGCTCAGGACCAGCTGGTTGTCGCCGGTGAGGCGGGCGACGCTCGGGCAGGTGCCGGTCTCCACGACGGCGAGGGCGGCGCGGGTGCGTTCGACCTCGCAGGCGGCGGAGGCGAGCAGTTCGCGTGCGGCGGCGAGGTCCATGCCCAGGACGGCGGCGACCTCGTGGGCGGTGAGCTGGTGGCGCACGGCGAGTTCGAGTGCCTCGCGCTGCTCGGGAGTGGTGCCGGCGGCCTCCGGCCAGGCCAGCAGGGCGAGTTCGCGCTGCCGTCGGGCCTGAGCCTCCTCGGAAACAGGGGCACTCAGCGCCTCGGCCGCGTATCGATCGGCGACATCTTTGGGGCCTTTGGCATGTTTGGAGCCTTTGAACTCTTTGGAATTTTTGGGGCCTTTTGGGGTCCCGTGGCGGCCTGAGGCGTGCGCGGCCCGTCGTCGGCGCCGGGCCTCGGTGAGCTTGCGCAGACAGGACCAGCGGGCGAGCGCGTACAGCCAGGCCCTGCGGTCGTCCGCGGACTCCGGGCCGCGCGGGCTCCGGCGCTCGGCCAGCGCGAGGACGTCCCCGAGGGCGGCGGTGGCCGCGTCGTGGTCGCACAGCACGGACAGGCAGTAGGTGAACAGGCCGTCCAAGTAGGGCCCGTAGCGCGCGGGAAGGCGCTGGGCCACCGTGCGGGCCGATGCGCCACGGGGCGCTGCCACCCGCTTGCGTGCGTCTCCGTGCGCCCGGTGTGCGCCGGTGGTGTGCGTGGAGGTCTCCGGACCGCTGCTCATCACCCGTGCGACCGTAGGCGCCCGAGGGTGGCCCCTTCTTCCCCCTTGAGCACATTTAATCCGTACGGGTGAAACGATCCCTCAAAAGGGGACAGGAACCTCCGATTCCATGGCCCACGCCGTCACAGGCGGCGATGGCAGTCGATGGCAGATGCCTCGCCGGTCCGGGCTGTCAGTGGGCTCGGCTACGGTTTCGTCATGGCTGCCCGTACGAAAACCGCGAAGGACCGACCGTCCTACCGCTGCACCGAGTGCGGCTGGCAGACGGCCAAGTGGCTCGGCCGCTGCGCCGAGTGCCAGGCGTGGGGGACGGTCGAGGAGTACGGCGCACCCGCGGTCCGCACGACGGCACCGGGCCGCGTCACCACCTCCGCGGTGCCCATCGGACAGGTCGACGGCCGCCATGCCACCGCCCGCACCACCGGTGTGCCCGAGTTCGACCGCGTGCTCGGCGGCGGTCTCGTACCGGGCGCGGTCGTCCTGCTCGCCGGTGAGCCGGGCGTCGGCAAGTCCACGCTGCTGCTGGACGTGGCGGCGAAGTCCGCGAGCGACGAGCACCGCACGCTGTACGTCACGGGTGAGGAGTCCGCCAGCCAGGTGCGACTGCGCGCCGACCGCATCAAAGCCATCGACGACCACCTCTATCTGGCCGCGGAGACCGACCTCTCCGCCGTTCTCGGCCATTTGGACGCGGTGAAGCCGTCGCTCCTCATCCTCGACTCGGTCCAGACCGTCGCCTCCCCGGAGATCGATGGTGCGCCCGGCGGCATGGCCCAGGTGAGAGAGGTCGCGGGGGCACTGATCCGCGCCTCCAAGGAGCGCGGCATGTCCACGCTCCTGGTGGGCCATGTCACCAAGGACGGCGCGATCGCCGGTCCCCGCCTGCTCGAACACCTCGTGGACGTCGTGCTGCACTTCGAGGGCGACCGGCACGCGCGCCTGCGGCTCGTCCGAGGGGTCAAGAACCGTTACGGGACGACGGACGAGGTCGGCTGCTTCGAGCTGCACGACGAGGGGATCACGGGCCTGGCGGACCCCTCGGGTCTGTTCCTGACGCGTCGCGCCGAACCCGTCCCCGGGACCTGCCTGACCGTCACCCTCGAAGGCCGCCGCCCCCTGGTCGCCGAGGTCCAGGCCCTCACCGTCGACTCACAGATCCCCTCCCCGCGCCGTACGACCTCCGGTCTGGAGACCTCCCGCGTCTCGATGATGCTGGCCGTCCTGGAACAGCGAGGCCGCATCAGCGCGCTCGGGAAGCGGGACATCTACTCGGCGACGGTCGGCGGTGTGAAGCTCTCCGAGCCCGCCGCAGACCTCGCCATCGCCCTCGCCCTCGCGTCCGCCGCGAGCGATACCCCCCTCCCCAAGAACCTCGTGGCGATCGGCGAAGTAGGTCTCGCGGGCGAGGTCAGACGGGTCACGGGCGTCCAGCGCCGGCTCGCCGAAGCGCACCGTCTGGGCTTCACACACGCCCTCGTACCGACCGACCCGGGCAAGATCCCTCCCGGTATGAAGGTCCTGGAAGTCGCCGACATGGGCGACGCCCTGCGGGTCCTTCCGCGCTCGCGTCGTCGAGAGGCCCCACGGGAGGACGAAGAGCGCCGGTAGACTTTGCCCTGGTCTCGCCCGTCCGTACGAACCGTGGGCGACCGGAAACCCGCGACCGGAGGAGTGCAGTGGCAGCCAACGACCGGGCAGCAGCTCCCGGAAAATCCGGTGGGAGCTCCGGTGCCGATGGCCTGATGCGCGCCTCACTGAGTGCCGTGGCACCCGGCACGGCGCTGCGCGACGGGCTCGAGCGGATCCTCCGCGGCAACACCGGCGGACTCATCGTGCTCGGCTGGGACAAGACCGTCGAGTCGATGTGCACCGGCGGCTTCGTGCTGGACGTCGAGTTCACCGCCACCCGGCTGCGCGAGCTGTGCAAGCTCGACGGCGGCATCGTGGTCGACAAGGACCTCACCAAGATCCTGCGGGCCGGCGTGCAGCTGGTGCCCGACCCGACGATCCCCACGGAGGAGACGGGCACCCGGCACCGCACCGCGGACCGGGTGAGCAAGCAGGTCGGCTTCCCCGTCGTCTCGGTCTCCCAGTCGATGCGCCTGATCGCTCTGTACGTCGACGGTCAGCGCCGCGTCCTGGAGGACTCCGCCGCGATCCTCTCCCGCGCCAACCAGGCCCTGGCGACCCTGGAACGCTACAAGCTCCGCCTGGACGAGGTCGCGGGCACGCTCTCCGCTCTGGAGATCGAGGACCTGGTCACCGTCCGGGACGTGTCGGCGGTGGCCCAGCGGCTGGAGATGGTGCGTCGCATCGCGACCGAGATCGCCGAGTACGTGGTGGAGTTGGGCACGGACGGACGTCTGCTCGCCCTCCAGCTGGACGAGTTGATCGCGGGCGTTGAGCCCGAGCGCGAGCTGGTGGTCCGCGACTATGTGCCCGAGCCGACCGCCAAGCGTTCCCGCACGGTCGACGAGGCGCTCTGCGAGCTGGACGCCCTCAGCCACGCGGAACTGCTCGAACTCCCCACGGTGGCGAGAGCGTTGGGCTACACGGGCTCCCCTGAGGCGCTCGACTCCGCGGTATCTCCGCGTGGCTTCCGCCTGCTCGCCAAGGTGCCGCGGCTGCCCGGCGCGATCATCGACCGCCTCGTCGAGCACTTCGGCGGTCTGCAGAAGCTCCTCGCCGCCAGCGTCGACGACCTCCAGACGGTCGACGGTGTGGGCGAGGCGCGGGCGCGTAGCGTCCGTGAGGGGCTCTCACGGTTGGCGGAGTCGTCGATCCTGGAGCGGTACGTCTGACTTCGTGACCGGGAGGCGGGCGCGTCTTCCGCCGCTTCCCAGTTCTGCGGCTTGCTCGGTCCTGCGAGCCTGCTCGGTCCTGCGGCTTGCTCGGTCCTGCGGGCCCGCTCAGTCCTTCGACAGTACGAACGACGTCTGCGCCTTCGTCAGCCCCGGCACCGTCGCCTCCACCAAATACGTGCCGGCTGCCGCCGAACCGGGCGAGGGCGTCGTGCACCCGGGGGCACTGGCCGTGCGGTCCCAGTCCTGCGTGTAGGTCACCTGGTCGTCCGCCGGAACGCGGAAGAGCAGGCTGCCGGGGTCCTTGAGGCAGTCGTCGGAGGACCAGAAGCTCTCATCGCTTCCGGCCTGAGTGATCGTCAGGACGGCGTTCTTCGGGCCGAGATCGACCTTGCAGTCGCCACTGGAGGAGTTCTTCGCAATCAGCTCTATCGAGGGCTTCTCGCCGAGCGCGTACGTGTTGCGCACGCTCCTCAATGACACCTTGACCGCGCCTGTCGTGCAGTTGGGAAGCGTGGACCCGGCCGGAAGTTGATCGGTGGAACCGACGCCGCCGCCGCTCTTGGATCCGTCGTCCGAGGTTCCGGTGTCCCCGGTGGATCCGCTGCTGGATCCGCTGGAGTCTCCGGAGTCGTCGCCGCCGCTGCCGGGGCTCGCGCTCGCGCTGGACTCGTCGCGTCCGCCCGGGTGTTGGCTGATCGCGGGTCCGGAGCCGGACGGTCCCGGAGTGATCGTGTCCACCGGGTTCTTTCCGTTGGACCCGTCCGCGTTCTGTTTGCCGCCTCCGCCGCCGGTGCCGACCACCCAGGCGATCAGCAGCGCCAACAGGGCGACCACGGACAGCAGAACGGCCCTCCGACGCCAGTAGATGGAGGAGGGAAGCGGCCCGACCGGATTGCGCATAGATCCCACGGCGCAAACTGTACGAGAGATCCCTGGCGTCGCCTGCCCCACCCGCCGCCCTAAGCGCCAACTTTTCCGGATCATCATTCCGGCAAGGTGGTCGAGTTGTTGCTGATGGGGAGTTTTCGCCCCCGCCGCCCCTACCCGTTCCATCCCGTTCCTGGGGGCTCCGCCCCCAGACCCCCGCTTCGGCCTGGACGGCCTCGCCCTCAAACGCCGGACGGGCTGGGATGCCTGGCGGGGGTTTGGGGGCGGAGCCCCCAGGGACGATGGGGGTCCCCCCTGCTCGGGCGAAGCCGAGAGCTTGGGGGAGGGTAGGGGCGGCGGGGGCGAAAACCACGTACGTGCGGAAAGCGCGTCGCAGCACCCCCGCATGGCAGGATCGGAAACGCCATGACTGCACCCACCATGCCCACACCCAGCCCCCAGCCCAACGCCCCCGGCGAGACCCTGCACGACCCGGTCATCACCTGGTTCGACGAGCACGCCCGCGACCTCCCCTGGCGCCGCCCCGACGCCGGCCCCTGGGGCGTGATGGTCAGTGAGTTCATGCTGCAGCAGACCCCGGTGAGTCGCGTGCTGCCCGTGTACGAGCAGTGGGTGGCCCGCTGGCCCCGACCTGCCGACCTGGCCAAGGAACCCCCGGGCGAAGCCGTCCGCGCCTGGGGCCGCCTCGGTTACCCCCGCCGCGCCCTGCGGCTGCACGGCGCCGCGGTCGCCATAACGGAACGGCACGGCGGCGACGTACCCACGGAGCACGCGCAGCTGCTCGCGCTCCCCGGCATCGGCGAGTACACGGCCGCCGCGGTGGCGTCGTTCGCGTACGGCCAGCGTCACGCCGTACTGGACACGAACGTGAGGAGGGTCTTCGCGCGGGCCGTCACCGGCGTGCGGTACCCCCCGAACGCCACCACGGCCGCCGAGCGCAAGCTCGCCCGTGCCCTCCTCCCCGAGAGCGACCGCACGGCCTCCCGTTGGGCCGCCGCCTCCATGGAGCTCGGCGCGCTGGTCTGCACGGCGAAGAACGAGACCTGCCACCGCTGCCCGATCGCCGCGCAGTGCGCGTGGCGGCTGGCAGGAAAGCCCGAGCACGAGGGCCCGCCGCGCCGCGGACAGACGTACGCGGGCACGGACCGACAGGTCCGCGGCAAGCTCCTCGCCGTACTCAGAGAGGCCGTCGGGCCGGTCCCGCAGTCCGTGCTGAACCGTGTGTGGGACGAACCCGTGCAGCGGGCTCGCGCCCTCGACGGTCTGGTCGCCGACGGTCTCGTGGAACCGCTCCCGGGTGGTTTGTATCGGCTGCCGTTGACATAGCCGCCGCCCCGCCGCTTCCTCCAGGGCCATAAATCCACCCCAACCAGGGCAGATGATCGCCCCGCCTTACCCGGTCCATACATCCGTTACACAACCGACGGACAGCCGAGCGCTCGCCGCAGGCTGCCTCGGACAACCCCGTGACAACGCCTCCGTAGCTTCATTCCCGTACCGCAGACACAGCGCAACGACAGCGGGACACAAGCGACGGACAACCGGCGGCAGGCGACAGCAGGCAGGCCGAAACGGGGATGGAGGCGGTCGATCATGGCGCACGGCGAGGTGCTCGAGTTCGAGGAGTACGTCCGCACTCGGCAGGACGCGCTGCTGCGCAGCGCCCGCCGGCTGGTCCCCGACCCCGTCGATGCCCAGGACCTGCTGCAGACCGCGCTGGTACGGACGTACGGCCGCTGGGACGGCATCGCGGACAAGCGGCTGGCCGACGCGTATCTGCGGCGCGTGATGATCAATACGCGGACCGAGTGGTGGCGGGCGCGGAAGCTCGACGAGGTCCCCACCGAGCAGATGCCGGACGCGTGCGTCGACGACTCCACCGAGCAGCACGCCGATCGCGCGCTGCTGATGGACATCATGAAGGTGCTGGCTCCCAAGCAGCGCAGTGTCGTGGTGCTGCGACACTGGGAGCAGATGTCCACGGAAGAGACGGCCGCCGCCCTCGGCATGTCGGCCGGAACGGTCAAAAGCACGCTGCACCGGGCGCTGGCCCGGCTCCGCGAGGAGCTGGAGAGCCGGGACCACGACGAGCGCGGCGCCCGCGCGCTCGAACCAGGTGAGGAGCGGGAGCGTTGCGCGGCCTAGGAACTCGGGCCAGGCAGGTCTTGCAGGCGGGGAGTGCGGCGGTGGCCGCGCTCGCCGCCCTCGGCCTTTTCCTGACCGCCTGCGCCACAGGGGGAACGGGGGCCCGAGACGAAGGCCCGGCGGGCACTGACGTGGTGGCGAAGGGCGGTGCGACCACCGCCCCGGCCTCCGCCGCCTCCGCGTCGCCCTCGCCGAGCAAAGCCCCCAAGCGTGTGGACGCGGTCAAGCTCCTCGAGGACGACCCGGAGGTCAGCCAGTCGGTCAAGCGCGCCCTGAAGCCGTGCGTCGCCGACGAGTACCCGGTCGACGTGTCGTACGGGGATCTGACCGGAGCGGCCTCGGACGACGTCGTGGTCAATGTGATGACCTGCGGCGATGCCGTCGGGATCGGCTCGTACGTGTATCGCGAGGAAAGCGGCGGGTACGAGAACGTCTTCAAGGCCGAGGAGCCGCCGGTCTATGCGGAGATCGACCGGGGCGATCTGGTGATCACCCAGCAGCTGTACAAGAAGGGCGACCCGGTGTCGTATCCCTCCAGCGAGGAAGTGATCACCTACAGCTGGTCCGCGAGCCGCTTCACCGCGGAGTCCCGGACCCACACGGACTACAGCAACGCGGTGGGCGGCGCCGATTCGCCCGCCCCCGATGCGAACTGAGAGCGGGCGGAGCAGCCGGATGGCAGAGCAGACCCATGTCCTTTTCGTCGAGGACGACGACGTCATCCGCGAGGCCACGCAGCTCGCCCTGGAGCGCGACGGATTCGCGGTCACGGCCATGCCCGACGGGCTGTCAGGCCTGGAGGCGTTCCGCGCCGACCGCCCCGACATCGCCCTGCTGGACGTCATGGTGCCCGGCCTGGACGGCGTCAGCCTGTGCCGGCGCATCCGTGACGCGTCGACCGTCCCCGTGATCATGCTGTCGGCGCGCGCCGACTCGATCGACGTCGTCCTCGGCCTGGAAGCGGGCGCCGACGACTACGTGACCAAGCCCTTCGACGGGGCTGTCCTGGTCGCCCGGATCCGCGCGGTGCTCCGGCGTTTCGGGCACGCCAACGGTCACGGCTCCGCCGCCGAGTCCGAGGGCGGGTCCGGCGTCGACAGGGGCGTACTCTCCTTCGGCGAACTGGAGATCGACACCGAGGGGATGGAGGTGCGCAAGGGAGGTACGCCGGTGGCTCTGACGCCCACCGAGATGCGGCTGCTCCTCGAGTTCTCGTCCGCGCCGGGCACAGTGCTGAGCCGCGACAAGCTGCTCGAACGCGTGTGGGACTACGGCTGGGGCGGTGACACCCGCGTCGTCGATGTCCATGTGCAGCGGCTGCGGACGAAGATCGGCCAGGACCGGATCGAGACGGTCCGCGGTTTCGGCTACAAGTTGAAGGCCTGAGCAGGGGTATGCGGGGAGTGCGGCACATGCCGGGGACACGGGGGAAGTTGCGGCGCCGGGTTCCGGACAGAACGGACGAGAGAACGGGCGAGAGAGCAGGCGGCGGAGCAGGCGGCGGGACGAGCGTCGGCACGGGCCCTGGCACGAGTGACGCCATGAGGGACGCCACGAGCGACGGCGCCGGCATCCGCACCGGCATCCGGTGGAAGCTCAGCGCGGCGATCGCCCTGGTGGGCGCGCTCGTCGCGGTCGCCCTCAGCCTCGTCGTGCACAACGCGGCACGCGTCTCGATGCTCGACAACTCGCGCGACCTGGCCGACGAACGCATCCAGGTCGCGCAGCGCATGTACGAGTCAGGGCGCACGCAGGCCTTCGGGGTCAAGGTCGACGACCCGGCCATCCCCGCGGACCTGCTGACGAAGGTCGCCCAGGGACGGCGGGCCACCTATGTGGCCGACGGTCCGAGCGGAGCGCCGGACATCTGGGCCGCCGTACCGGTCAAGGACGGCCGTGTCCTCTCCCTGCACACGGGGTTCACGGACCGCAACACGGACGTCATGAAGGACCTCGACCAGGCGTTGATCATCGGCTCGATCGCGGTCGTCTTCGGTGGCAGCGCGCTCGGCGTGCTGATCGGCGGCCAGCTGTCGCGGCGGCTGCGCAAGGCCGCCTCGGCCGCGAACCAGGTCGCCAGGGGCGAGACCGACGTACGCGTACGGGACGCGATCGGCGGGGTCGTACGCGACGAGACCGACGACCTCGCGCGGGCGGTGGACGCCATGGCGGACGCGCTGCAGAAGCGCATCGAGGCCGAGCGCCGGGTGACCGCCGACATCGCGCACGAACTGCGTACGCCGGTGACCGGGTTGCTGACGGCAGCGGAACTCCTTCCCCCCGGCCGCCCGACCGAACTGGTCCGGGACCGGGCGCAGGCCATGCGCACCCTCGTCGAGGACGTCCTCGAAGTGGCCCGGCTGGACGGCGCGTCCGAGCGGGCCGAGTTGCAGGACATCCTGCTCGGCGAGTTCGTGTCGCGGCGCGTGGCCGCCAAGGACGCCGACATCAAGGTGCGGGTGATACACGAGTCAGAGGTGACAACGGATCCGCGCCGCCTTGAGCGCGTCCTGCTCAACCTGCTGGCCAACGCCGCCCGGCACGGCAAGCCACCGATCGAGGTCTCGGTCGAGGGCCGCGTGATCCGCGTACGCGACCACGGGCCCGGCTTTCCCGAGGAACTCCTCGCCGACGGACCGCGGCGCTTCCGCACGGGCAGCAGCGACCGTTCGGGCCACGGTCACGGACTGGGTCTCACCATCGCGGCGGGCCAGGCCCGGGTACTCGGCGCCCGCCTCACCTTCCGCAACGTCCGGCCCCCGGGAGCCCTTGCGCACGTGTCCGCGGAGGGCGCGGTCGCGGTCCTGTGGCTGCCGGAACACGCGCCGACGAACACGGGAAGCTATCCGATGCTGCCGATGTGACCTTCTTCCCGCCACTTGAAAGCCCGTCAGCCTTCCAGCCTGTCCGGCCCTTGAGGACGAGCGCGTCAGTCCTCCAGCCCGTCCGGTGCTTGAGGACGAGCGCGTCAGCGCGATACGGGGGTCTGGGGGCGGAGCCCCCAGGGACGATGGGGGTCCCCCCTGCTCGAGCGAAGCCGAGAGCTTGGGGGAGGGTAGGGGCGGCGGGGGCGAAACACCCCCACCCCAGCCCCGTACAAGAGAAGGCCCCCGGGGCGGACGGCGAATTCAAGGGGTCGTTGCAACACGTGGTCGGTTGATCAGGCCGCGAGCAGTTTAGACAGGCGCTCGGCTGGGGTTTCCCAGCCGAGCGTC
>NZ_JBEZLR010000125.1:0-26368 GCF_040652275.1 Streptomyces sp. NPDC048275 | reverse complement strand
ACACGGCAACGCTCGCGATCCCGGCATCCCGGCATGCCCGGGCCACGCGGACAGCGATTTCGCCACGGTTGGCGATGAGCACCTTGCGCACGATGGCTCCCTCCTTGCTGTGTCTTCCCGGGGGACAACCCCCGGACCCCCGGCCGGATCGCCCGGGGCCGGGATCGCGGCGGGTAACCGTGAAGCTGACTCACTAAAACATGCCGAGTTTAGGGACTGCCGACACGACCTTTCGACCCGTCCCCAATGGTGAGCTTGCCCACACGGAGCGTGATTCGAGGCTCGCTCGACCCGCGAGATCCCTTGTCACACCGCGGTAAGCAGGAATCCTTGGCTGAACCCTAGCTCTCCTATGTGGCCAAGGTCTCTGTGAGGCAGTGCTGCGTGGCACAGCGTTTCTTTGTCGAGTCCCTACGAATGGCCCAACGATTCTTTGCCCGCGACCGAACCCTTGTCCCGGGGTTTACCCGTTAGTAGCGTTCAGGATGTCTCGAACGTACTTGGGGTAACAGCACTCGGAAGTGGGTGGGGACCGGTGGTGCGCAGACCGGTGGCGTGGGTGGCGGCGATCGTGCTCTTCGTGGAGGCGATCGGCATCGGGCTGCTTAATTGGTTCCTCGGCGTCGTCGTCGACCGTCAGGACATGTCCCTGGCGGGGCTGGACTCGGACATGATGTCCATCTCGTCGAAGATCGGGGGACTGGTCTTCGGCCTCTACTTCGCGCTGTGCGGCGTCGCCGCCCTGCTCGTCGCGTTGCGCGGCCGCGCCCCGGGGCTCATCGGCCGCATTCTCCTCATCAGCGTCGCCGTGGTGCACGGTCTGCTCGGCGCGTTCACGGTGGGCCTGGTGGGCTGGGGCGCGTTCGCCTTCATGATGGTGGTGCTCGGGCTGATCGTCTTCACGCTGCTGGCGTTCGGCTCCGGCACCGCGCCGGAGAACGGCAACAGCAACGGCAAGGGGGAGAACGGCGACAACGGAGGAGCCGCGGTCACGGCGCCTCCGGCGCCCAGCCCCTCCTGATCATCGGGTTCTTCCGAGGATGCCTCGGCCTTCAGGTCGGGGAGGAATCGGACTCCTGCGGAGCGGGATAAAAACGGGATTTCGCCCCAGGGCGAAACACCGTGCACCTGATCGGGTACGCTGCGTGCTGTGCGTTGCGAGAACCAAGCGCGTACACCGTGCTGATCGAGAGCCAAGACAGCACATGCATCTCCGAGCTTTGCCCTATCAAACCGGGCTGGTTTCAACCCGGCTGGTGTTGATCGTGGAAGACCTGTTGGGCGCTGACCCGCAGGCAGCGTGAGCCAGGAATCCCTCTGCTTTAGCTGGGGGAGGATTCAATTCTCCCGCGGTGTCCACAGCTCCGTGATGCCGACGCCCAGTTCGGCCAGCAGACGGCGCACCAACGGCAGCGAGATACCGATGACGTTGCCGTGGTCGCCGTCGATGCCCTCGACGAACGGGGCCGAGCGGCCGTCGAGCGTGAAGGCCCCGGCGACGTGCAGCGGTTCGCCCGAGGCGACGTACGCGGCGATCTCGGCGTCGGTCGGCTCGCCGAAGCGGACCACGGTGGACGCGGTCGCCGACGCGTAGCGCTTGGCCGCCGTGTCGTAAATGCAGTGGCCCGTCTGGAGAGTCCCGGCCCGGCCGCGCATCGACTTCCAGCGCGCGGTGGCCTCCTCGGCGTCCGCGGGCTTGCCGAGCGCCTCGCCGTCCAGGTCGAGGACCGAGTCGCAGCCGATCACCAGCGCGCCCTGCACCTCCGGCTTCGCGGCCACGACGGAGGCCTTCGCCTCCGCCAGCGCGAGCGCGAGTTCGGCCGGGGTCGGGGCGGTGACGGCGTCCTCGTCGACCCCGCTCACGATCACCTCGGGGTCGAGTCCGGCCTGACGCAGCAGTCCGAGCCGGGCGGGGGACTGCGAGGCGAGCACGAGGCGGCGGAGCGGTTGATCAGTCATGTGGTCAGGGTATCGGCGCGGGTCAAAACCCGTCCCTGCCCGCGGCTCACATCACCCCGAGGACGATCAACGCGAGCAGCACGGCCAGCGCCATGAGAACGCCCAGCCTTCGCAACATGTCCTGCATGTCACGAAGCTCTTTGGGCGGCTCGTTCTCGGGGTCGGACCACAGCATGTCTTCGATCGTGCGGCGCTGAGGGTGCCGGGCGCCTGAGTACGCGTACTCAACTTGCTCGGTGAGGGGAGTGGCGGGCGGATGGTGAGTGCGGGTCGGGTGTGGCCGGCCGCGCCCCCGCGGCGGAGCCGCACATGTCACGGCTCCGCCTCCCGTTGCTAGGCCGGCCAGTAAGTGCGGGTCCATGCTGTCGGGCCCGGCTGGGGGATGTGGTGGGCGGCTATGCGGGACGGGTCGGCCCAGGAGTCCCTGCTTCCGGGCGCGCCGGACGGCGTGGTGGCCGCCGCCGCGGCGCGCACGCGGACCACCGCCAGTGCGGCGGCCAACTCCTCCGGGGTCGGATTGCCCCGTACCACCTTGATCGTCATGTCTGCTCCCAAGGGTCCCAGGGTCTACAGGGTCTACAGGGGGATGTTGCCGTGCTTCTTCGGAGGGAGTGATTCCCGCTTCGTGCGCAGCTGACGCAGCCCCCGTACGACATGGGAGCGGGTGTCGGACGGCATGATCACCGCGTCGATGTAGCCGCGCTCGGCCGCCGTGTACGGATTGAGGAGTGTGTCCTCGTACTCCTGGATCAGACGGGCCCGGGTCGCCTCCTGGTCCTCGGCGGCCGCGATGGTGCGCCGGTGCAGGATGTTCACCGCGCCCTGCGCGCCCATCACCGCGATCTGGGCCGTGGGCCAGGCGAGGTTGAGGTCGGCGCCCAGGTGCTTGGAGCCCATGACGTCGTACGCGCCGCCGAAGGCCTTGCGGGTGATGACCGTGATGAGGGGGACGGTCGCCTCCGCGTAGGCGTAGATCAGCTTGGCGCCGCGGCGGATGATGCCGGTGTGCTCCTGGCCGACGCCCGGAAGGAAGCCGGGCACGTCGACGAAGGTGATGACGGGGACGTTGAAGGCGTCGCAGGTGCGCACGAACCGCGCGGCCTTCTCACTCGCGTCGATGTCCAGACAGCCCGCGAACTGCATCGGCTGGTTGGCGACTATGCCCACGGGGTGGCCCTCGACGCGGCCGAAGCCGGTGAGGATGTTGGGCGCGAACAGCGGCTGCGTCTCGAAGAACTCGGCGTCGTCCAGGATGTGTTCGATCACCGTGTGCATGTCGTACGGCTGATTCGCGCTGTCCGGCACGATCGTGTCCAGCTCGCGGTCCTCGTCCGTCGCCGCGAGGTCCGCCACCTCCGGGAACACCGGCGGCTCACTGAGGTTGTTGGACGGCAGGTACGACAGCAACTGCTTGACGTAGTCGATGGCGTCCTTCTCGTCGCCCGCCATGTGGTGGGCCACGCCGGAGACCGCGTTGTGCGTACGGGCGCCGCCCAGCTCCTCGAAGCCGACGTCCTCGCCCGTCACCGTCTTGATGACGTCGGGACCCGTGATGAACATGTGTGAGGTCTGGTCGACCATGATGGTGAAGTCGGTGATCGCGGGGGAGTACACCGCGCCGCCCGCGCAGGGCCCGACGACCAGGCTGATCTGCGGAATGACGCCCGACGCATGCGTGTTGCGGCGGAAGATCTCGCCGTACATGCCGAGCGCGCTGACGCCCTCCTGGATGCGGGCGCCGCCGGAGTCGTTGATGCCGATGACCGGGCAGCCGGTCTTCAGCGCGAAGTCCATCACCTTCATGATCTTCTGACCGAAGACCTCGCCGAGGGCGCCGCCGAAGACGGTGAAGTCCTGCGAGAACACGGCGATCGGGCGGCCGTCCACCATGCCGTACCCGGTGACGACACCGTCGCCGTAGGGGCGGTTCTGCTCCATGCCGAAGTCGGTCGAGCGGTGCTGCGCGAACTCGTCGAGCTCGACGAACGAGCCCTCGTCGAGGAGCAGTTCGATCCGCTCACGGGCCGTCAACTTGCCCTTGGCGTGCTGCTTTTCGACGGCGCGCTCCGAGCCGGCGTGCGTCGCTTCCTGGACGCGTCGCCGCAAGTCCGCGAGCTTGCCCGCGGTCGTGTGGATGTCGGGGTGGTGCAGCTCTTCCGGCTCGGACATCGGGATGCGGCTCCCTGCCTGCTCAGTGGGGACGTGAGGGGGACGTGCTCGGCTTGCTACTGAGTCGTAGGGTAGTGGCGCCGATACGGTTCGGCAGTGCGGCGTTTACCACACCTAGTGTGGGTTGCATGACGCCACGAGATGCATCAGACGCCAACGACAAGTCGAACGACCGTGCCAACGAAAGTCGGTGGTCCGACCTCGACCGTCCGCCGCTCAACGCCACCGCCCTGCGCCGGGCGCTGGTGCGGGACGGTGGGCACGGGGGCCTGTGGTGCGACATCGAGGTCGTGGCCAGTACCGGATCCACCAACAGTGACCTGGTCGAGCTGGCCGTTTCCGGGCAAGCCGAAGAAGGGGCCGTCCTCGTCGCCGAGGAGCAGAACGCCGGACGGGGGCGCCTGGACCGGCAGTGGACGGCGCCCGCCCGCTCGGGCCTCTTCTTCTCCGTCCTGCTGAAGCCCACCGGGGTCCCCGTCGAGCGCTGGGGTTGGCTGCCGCTGCTCACCGGGGTCGCGGTGGCGACGGCCCTGTCCCGGGTGGCGGGCGTCGACACGGCACTCAAGTGGCCCAACGACCTGCTGGTGACCGTGGACGGCCAGGAACGCAAGGCCGGCGGAATCCTCGCCGAGCGCGCCGGGACCGACGCGGTCGTCGTCGGCATCGGCATCAATGTCACCCTGCGCGACGACGAACTCCCCGTGCCCGGGGCGGCCTCCCTCGCCCTCGCGGGAGCGACGACCACGGACCGTGACACCGTGCTGCGGGCCGTTCTCCGATCTCTGGAGCAGTGGTACGAGAAGTGGCGCGCCGTCGCCGGCGACCCGGCCGCGTCCGGCCTCCAGGAGACATACGCCGCCGGGTGCGCGACGCTCGGAAGGGTGGTGCGTGCCGAACTGCCGGGCGGCACGTCGATCACCGGGGAGGCGGTGGCCGTCGACGGGGACGGGCGCCTGGTCCTGGCCACGGAGGAGGGCGTGCAGCAGCCGGTGGGAGCGGGCGACATCGTCCATCTGCGGCCGGCCTGAGCCGAGGACGCGGGCGAACCGTACTCAGCGGTGGGGCCGGGGATCCGATCGCGAGGTCGGGCCTCGGTCGGACGTACGAGTCAGGAGTGAGCCAGCGCACACCTGCCGTAGAGTTGAGCGCGGTCGATACCTGACCATGGCAGATCGGAAGGGCAGCAGGCGTGACCGTCGACGACACGGGCTCCGGCACGGGTGCGCACCCCGCCCCCGACGGTGAGCCGGGGCGTACCGGCGGGTCGGTCACCGACCCGGCGCGCGCACAGGTCGACACGAACGGGCGGGGGGACGCGCACGGCGACGGGGCCGAAGCGCCGGACCGGGGCGGTGCGCCGGACCGGAGCGAGGTTCAGGGCAGGGCCGAGGCGCCGGATCGGGGCGATACTCAGGGCACGGTCGAGGTTCAGGGTCGGGTGGACGGGCGGAGTCGGCTGGACGCGCAGAACGCCGAGGACGGCGAGAACGGCGGCGATCCCCTCGCTCTGCGCCTCGAACAGCTCATCCTCGGCGCCGAGCGCCGCTACACCCCCTTCCAGGCCGCCCGCAGCGCGGGTGTCTCCATGGAACTGGCCTCCCGTTTCTGGCGTGCCATGGGCTTCGCCGACATCGGCCAGGCCAAGGCGCTCACGGAGGCCGACGTCCTCGCCCTGCGCCGGCTGGCCGGTCTCGTCGAGGCGGGTCTGCTGAGCGAGGCGATGGCGGTCCAGGTCGCCCGGTCCACCGGACAGACCACCGCCCGCCTGGCCGAGTGGCAGATCGACTCCTTCCTGGAGGGCCTGACCGAGCCCCCGGAACCCGGGATGACGCGCACCGAGGTGACGTATCCCCTGATCGAACTGCTCCTGCCCGAGCTGGAGGAGTTCATCGTCTACGTCTGGCGGCGCCAGCTCGCCGCCGCGACCGGCCGGGTCGTGCAGGCGGCGGACGACGAGGAGATGGTCGACCGCCGCCTCGCCGTCGGCTTCGCGGACCTGGTCGGCTTCACGCGTCTGACGCGCCGGATGGAGGAGGAGGAACTCGGCGAACTGGTCGAGGCCTTCGAGACCACGGCCGCGGACCTGGTGGCCGCGCTCGGGGGTCGCCTCATCAAGACCCTCGGCGACGAGGTGCTGTACGCCGCGGACGACGCCGGTGTCGCCGCCGAGATCGCCCTGCGTCTCATCGAGACGATGGCCAACGACGAGACGATGCCGGAGCTGCGCGTCGGCATCGCCTTCGGCACGGTGACGACGCGTATGGGCGATGTCTTCGGTACGACGGTGAACCTCGCCTCGCGTCTTACGTCGATAGCGCCACGGGATGCCGTCCTGGTGGACGGTGCGTTCGCGGAGGAACTGATCCGCACCGGCGACGCCCCCGTCTCCGAGGCGGAGGCCGCCGAAGCCGCGGCCGCCGCGGAGAAGGAGGGCGAGGAGCCGCCCACCTACCGTTTCGCACTTCAGCCGATGTGGCAGCGCCCGGTCCGTGGTCTCGGCGTGGTCGAACCGTGGCTGCTGGCCCGCCGGGACGACGAGCCCTAACGGGGACCGGTCGGCGCCGTCAGGTCGTTCACGCAGATTCCGACGACCGGCACGCACAGGCCCGGGGTGTCGGTCGTGCCGCTCGGGGGCGGGGTCGGGGTCGTAGAGGGTGGCGGTTGCTGGGCGGGGGTGCTCGCGGCCGGTGGTGGTACGGGCTGTGAGGGTGCGGGGGCGGTGGGGATGCCGGTCGTCGTGTCCGGCGCACCGGCGCGGGACGACGGGATCGCCGCGGGCGGTGTCGTCCGCGATGCGGGTGCAGCGGAGCCTACGGGCCCTGTCGGGGCTGCGGTTCCTGCCGGTGCGAGGCTCGCGCCGGCCGTCGGGGGCGCGGTCGTCCCGTCGCTGGACGTGGGGCGCGCGGAGGGCACGGCCCAGACGGTCGGCTCGGTGTCGACCGCCTCGTCCGTAAGGACCCTCGCGCTCGACTTCGCCTCCGCGTTCCCACCGCCTCCGACCACCGAATCCGGCGCCATCCGCACCAGGCTCAACGCCCCCGCGGCCAGCGCGAGCCCGCCCACGGCGAAGAGCGTCCGACGGGGACGGGGCCTGCGGTGCCGCCCCCGGGCGGGGCGGTCGCGGAGGGGCTCGGCAGCGGGGCCGGCGGAACCGGGTCCGGCCCCCACCGACCGCGCCCCGGCGGCCGTGGGCTCCGGTGACGTGCCGCGTGCCGGTGCTGCCTCGGGGCGTGGGGTCCTTGAGGGATCCGCCTGGGCCCTCGTCGTCCTCGACGCGGTCGCTGTCCTGCCGTTCGTCATGGTCGCTCCTCCCCGGTGTGCCGACGCCCCCGGTGCGCTGTGGCGGTGCGCAGGTTATGTCTCCTTTGGTGGTGTGGGACGGGAGTTGGGCGGGATGTCACTCGAACGGGGAGGCGCGGGCGAGAGAGCGGGTTTCGCCGGGCGGTGTCGGCTGCGATGATCGGGGCGTCGGAAGTTAACCCACGTTAACCGGGAGGGTGTCATGGCGGAGCAAGGGGACGAGCGGCGGTTCGGGGAGTTCGTCGTCGTACGGCGGCACGGTCATGTCGCGGAGCTCGCCCTCGACCGGCCGAAGGCCATGAACGCCGTGTCCACGGACATGGCCCGCTCCCTCGCCGGCGCCTGCGCGGCGCTCGCCGCCGACCGTGACGTACGGGTGGTCGTGCTGACATCCACCCATGAGCGGGCCTTCTGCGTCGGCGCCGACCTGAAGGAGCGCAACTCCTTGACCGACGCCGAGCTGGTGCGGCAACGACCCGTCGCGCGGGCCGCGTACACCGGAGTCCTGGAGCTGCCGATGCCGACCGTCGCCGCCGTGCACGGCTTCGCGCTCGGCGGTGGATTCGAGCTCGCGCTGTCCTGCGACCTGATCGTGGCGGACCGTACGGCGGTGGTCGGGCTGCCCGAGGTGTCGGTCGGGGTGATTCCCGGCGGGGGAGGTACGCAGTTGCTGCCGCGGCGGGTCGGGGCGGCCCGCGCGGCCGAGCTGATCTTCTCCGCGCGGCGGCTGGAGGCGGACGAGGCGCGGGAGTTGGGCCTCGTCGACGACCTCGTGGACGAGGGTCAGGACCGTGCGCAAGCCCTCGCTCTCGCCACCCGCATCGCCGCCAACTCCCCCGTCGGTCTGCGTGCCGCCAAGCGCGCGCTGCGGCTCGGGCACGGCCTCGATCTGCGGGCGGGCCTGGAGGTCGAGGATGCCGCCTGGCGGTCCGTCGCCTTCTCCGGTGACCGGGCCGAGGGGGTTGCCGCGTTCAACGAGAAGCGCAAGCCGCAGTGGCCGGGGGAGTAGAGCTCAGGGTGCCGCCGAGCCTGTACGGCCACTCGGACCCCTGCTCGCCCCACTGATGTCCCAAATCTATGCGAATGTCCCTAGCCTGGAGTGATGGGTGAGGACAGACGGCTGACAGCCGTGGTGGAGCTGGCGCAGGGGATGGCGTCGGCGCACACCCCGCGCGAGTCCTGGCGGGCCGCGGCGCTCGGCGCCTGCCACGCGCTCGCCGGGAACTTCGCCGCGCTCTCCGTGTGGGAGCGCGAACTCGGCCGGCTGCGGGTCCTGGCGAACGTGGGCGAACGCGCGCCGGACGAGGAGGAGTTCCCGGACGGGGAGGCCTACCCCGTGCACCAGTTCCCGGAGATCACCGAGTTTCTGCACGAGCGCTGGGCGGGTGGCGGCGGGCCGAACGCCTGGGTGGAGACCGCCGACGGCCTGGCGGGGGGCCGCGCGGGCTACTGCCATCAGCGCGTCGCCGCCCTGCGCAGGCGCGGTCGCGGGTGCTGTGTGGTCGCCCCCATCGTGCTGCACGGGCGCGCCTGGGGCGAGCTGTATGTGGCCCGACCGGCCAAGGCTCCCGTCTTCGACCGGGGCGACGCCGACTTCGCGACCGTCCTGGCCTCCGTCGTCGCCGCCGGGATCGCCCAGTCGGAGCGCCTGGAGGAGGCGCGGCGCCTCGCGTTCACCGACGCCCTCACCGGGCTCGCCAACCGCCGCGCCGTGGACGTACGCCTCGACGAGGCCATCGAACGGCACCGGACGGAAGGGGCTGTGGTCAGTCTCGTCGTCTGTGACCTCAACGGCCTCAAGCATGTGAACGACACCCAGGGGCACGAGGTCGGCGACCGGCTCCTCGAGCGGTTCGGGTCCGTGCTGTCGCTGTGCGGGGCGATGCTCCCGGGCGCCCTGGCCGCCCGGCTCGGCGGTGACGAGTTCTGCCTGCTCGCGGTCGGGCCTGCGGTGGCCGAGGTGGTCCGCATCGCCGATGAACTCTGCCGTCGCGCCGCCGAGTTGGAACTGGGTGAGGGGGTGGCGTGCGGGGTCGCCTCCACGGAGGGCCCGATCGGGCCGGTGCGCTCGGCGCGCCGGCTCTTCCGGCTGGCCGACGCCGCCCAGTATCGCGCCAAGGCCGTACGCGCGGCCGGGCCCGTCGTCGCCGGGGCCGAGGGGCCCGACGATCCGGTCGTACGCCTCGCCGACGCACCGTCCCCGGCCAAGGGGGAGCGCCGCCGCTTCAGGGGGCGTCACGAGCAGCGCCGCCCGTGACCCTGCGCCGTACGTCCGAGTGTCTGTGAGGTGCGTCGAAGTAAGGGGCAAACAGGCCACCCACTAGTGACATCATCGAATTCACTGCGTACGCTCCTGAATATGGATATGCACACTGTGGTGGTGGGGACGTACGGGGTCACCGCGTCCGACGTTCTCGCCGTGGCGCGCGACGGCGCCCGGATCGAGCTCTCCGACGAGGCGGTGGCCGCCCTCGCGGCGGCCCGCGAGATCGTGGACGCGCTGGCCGCGAAGCCGGAGCCGGTGTACGGCGTCTCCACCGGCTTCGGAGCCCTCGCGACCCGGCACATCAGCCCGGAACTGCGTGCCCAGTTGCAGCGCAACATCGTCCGCTCGCACGCCGCCGGGATGGGCCCGCGGGTCGAGCGCGAGGTCGTCCGCGCGCTGATGTTCCTGCGGCTCAAGACCGTCTGCTCCGGACACACGGGCGTGCGGCCCCAGGTCGCGCAGACCATGGCGGACATCCTCAACGCCGGGATCACCCCGGTCGTCCACGAGTTCGGCTCGCTCGGCTGCTCCGGCGACCTGGCCCCCTTGTCCCACTGCGCCCTGACGCTCATGGGTGAGGGTGACGCGGAGGGTCCCGACGGCGTCGTACGACCGGCCGGTGAACTCCTCGCCGCGCACGGCATCACCCCCGTCGAATTGCGCGAGAAGGAAGGCCTCGCCCTCCTCAACGGCACCGACGGCATGCTCGGCATGCTCGTCATGGCCCTCGCCGACCTCGAGACGCTCTACAAGTCGGCCGACGTCACGGCGGCGCTGTCGCTGGAGGCGCTGCTCGGCACGGACCGGGTCCTCGCGCCCGAACTGCACGCCATCCGTCCGCACCCCGGCCAGGGCGCCAGCGCCGCCAACATGCTGGCCGTGCTGAAGGGTTCGGGCCTGACCGGACACCACCAGGACGACGCCCCGCGTGTCCAGGACGCCTACTCCGTACGCTGCGCCCCGCAGGTCGCCGGCGCCGGACGCGACACCCTCGCGCACGCCCGCACGGTCGCCGAGCGCGAACTCGCCTCCGCCGTCGACAACCCGCTCGTGCTGCCCGACGGCCGCGTCGAGTCGAACGGCAACTTCCATGGCGCCCCGGTGGCCTACGTCCTCGACTTCCTCGCCATCGCGGCCGCCGACCTCGGCTCCATCGCCGAGCGCCGCACCGACCGCCTCCTCGACAAGAACCGCTCGCACGGCCTGCCGCCGTTCCTCGCGGACGACGCCGGCGTCGACTCGGGCCTGATGATCGCCCAGTACACGCAGGCGGCCCTGGTGAGCGAGATGAAGCGGCTGGCCGTACCGGCGTCGGCGGACTCCATCCCCTCCTCCGCCATGCAGGAGGACCACGTCTCCATGGGCTGGTCGGCCGCCCGCAAGCTGCGCACCGCCGTGGACAACCTCACCCGCATCGTCGCGATCGAGCTGTATGCCGCCACCCGTGCGATCGAACTGCGCGAGGGCCTGACCCCGGCCCCCGCGTCGCAGGCGGTCATCGAGGCCGTCCGCGCGGCCGGCGTGCAAGGCCCGGGCCCGGACCGCTTCCTCTCCCCGGACCTGGAGGCGGCGGACGCCTTCGTGCGGGGCGGACGTGTGGTGGCGGCCGTGGAACCGGTGACAGGGCCGTTGCTGTAGAGGCCAGGGACAGGCCTGTTGTCTGTACGCTACGGGGGGTGCCGTCGGTCTGACGGTGCCCCCGACGCGTGGCAGAGTGTGCTACCGTCTCATTGATACGTTTTTGGTACCCATTTACTTTGTGCGCCTGATCGGAATCCTCCGCAGGCGCGTTTTGTTTTACCGGCATCTCCGGATGGGGCCCTTACCTATTCAGGAGAGAACATGGCTACCGGCACCGTGAAGTGGTTCAACGCGGAAAAGGGCTTCGGCTTCATCGAGCAGGACGGCGGCGGCCCCGACGTCTTCGCCCACTACTCCAACATCGCCAGCTCCGGCTTCCGTGAGCTGCTGGAGGGCCAGAAGGTCTCGTTCGACGTCGCGCAGGGCCAGAAGGGCCTGCAGGCGGAGAACATCGTCCCCGCCTGATTCGGGACGCGCTTTTCCAGAGCCGGGGCCCGCACCTTGGGGTGCGGACCCCGGCTCGCGCTGTGCGTGCAGTCCGTGGGGCCCAGGAAGGAAATCCAGATCCAGCATGACTCGATCCGAACGTCCCGTCCGTAAGCGGCCGGCACTCGCACGCGGCGCCCAGACCGGCGGCTCCGCGAAGAACACCGGCCGCGGCGGCGGCCGTGGCACGGGCAAGGGCCCGGCCCGCAAGGTCGTGGCTCCACAGGAGTTCTCCCTGCCCGAGACCATCACTCCGGCGCTGCCCGCCGTCGACTCGTTCGACGCACTGGACATGCCGGCCGCCCTCACCAAGACCCTCGCGTCCCAGGGCGTCACCGAGCCCTTCCCGATCCAGGGCGCGACCCTGCCCAACTCCCTCGCCGGACGCGACGTCCTCGGCCGCGGCCGCACCGGCTCCGGCAAGACGCTCGCCTTCGGGCTCGCCCTCCTTGCCCGCACCGCGGGCCGCCGGGCCGAACCCAGGTCGCCGCTCGCGCTGGTCCTGGTGCCCACGCGCGAGCTCGCGCAGCAGGTCAACGACGCGCTGACGCCGTACGCGACCGCCGTCAACCTGCGCGTGGCCACGGCCGTCGGCGGGATGTCGATCAGCCGTCAGGCCGGGACGTTGCGCCGTGGCGCCGAGGTCCTGGTGGCCACCCCCGGGCGGCTGAAGGACCTCATCGAGCGGGGCGACTGCGCGCTCGACCGCGTGGCGATCACCGTCCTCGACGAGGCCGACCAGATGGCCGACATGGGCTTCATGCCGCAGGTCACGGCGCTGCTCCAGCAGGTCGAGCCGGACGGGCAGCGGCTGCTCTTCTCGGCCACCCTCGACAAGAACATCGACCGGCTGGTGCGGATGTTCCTGACGGATCCCGTGGTCCACTCCGTCGACCCGTCGGCGGGCGCGGTCACCACCATGGAGCACCACGTGCTGCATGTCGCCGACGAGACCGACAAGAAGGCCGTGGCGCTGCGAATCGCGGCGCGCGACGGCCGTGTCATCCTCTTCGTCGACACCAAGCGGGGCGCCGACCGGTTCACCAAGCGGCTGCTCGCCAACGGTGTACGGGCCTCCGCGCTGCACGGCGGGCGCAGCCAGCCGCAGCGCAACCGAACCCTCGACCAGTTCAAGACCGGTCAGGTCACCGCACTGGTCGCCACCAACGTGGCGGCCCGCGGCATCCACATCGACGACCTCGACCTCGTGGTCAACGTCGACCCGCCGACCGACCACAAGGACTACCTGCACCGCGGCGGACGCACCGCCCGGGCCGGTGAGTCCGGCAGCGTCGTCACCCTCGTACTGCCCGAGCAGCGGCGGGAGATGACCCGGCTGATGGCGGACGCCGGCATCACGCCGCGCAGCGCCCGGATCAAGTCCAGCGACGAGGAACTGAGCCGCCTCACCGGCGCCCGCGAGCCCTCCGGGGTCCCGGTCGTCATCGAGGTGCCCCAGCCCGCCGAACAGCCGAAGCAGCGGCCCAGGTCGCGGCCCCGGACCGGGGGCGGGGCGAGGCGCCCCGCGGGTTCGGGTACGGAGTCACAGGGGCGTCAGCCGCAGCGCGGGCGTCGCGGCGCCGCGGGCGGCGCGACGAGCGGTACGGGCGGTGGCGACGGCGCCGGCCGTCGTACCGACTCCGGTGGCGGTACGAGTGCGGGCGCCGGTCGTCCGGGTGGTCGCGGGCGGGCGCCGCAGCGTCGTACGGAGCGTGGTGGACAGGGCGGCGGCGGACGCCGCGCTGCGTAGGCGCTCCGCTGCGTAGGTGCTCCGCTGGGGTCGGGGGTTCACTGCGGCTGGGTCGTGGTTGCTCGCGCCCACGCGGCGGAGCCGCACGATGTCACGGACCCGCGCCCCTTTGGGGGGCGCGGGGTTGCTACCGGGTCAGTCGTCGAAGTTGCCCAGGAATCCGGTGTCGAGCGAGTCGAGTTCGAGGACCATGTTCCTGTGGAGGCCGAGGAGTTCGCTCATGGGGAGTGCTCGGCGGCGGGCGGCCGGGAGGTCGCGGCGATTGTCGGCCGTCCAGAGGTAGGGGACGAACGTGATCCCGTGGTCGGCCGGCAGAGGGCCCGTCTCGGCGCGCCAGCCGGGCCAGCGCAGGTTGTCGTAGAGCTGCTCGCTGCCGCCGTCCAGGAGAAACCAGTTGAGCCAGGTCTCGTAGCCCGCCTCGAGGGCCTCGAAGCGCAGGGCGTCCGGCGCGAAGTACAGCATCTCGCCGGGAGCGCCGGGGCGGCCCGCCGCCTTCGGGTCGTTCCCGTTGCGGATGAACGCTCCGCCCAGGGCGTCATGGGCGACGACGATCCCGCCGTCCGGTTGCCACGCCGGGTCGAACCGCGCGGGGAGTCGGTTGACTTCCGCGAGGGAGGGCAGCCCCGGGGGGCCCACGGCGGGGCTGCCGTAGATGCGCAGCCATCCGCTGTCCAGCAGCACCCCGCCGCAGTTGAGCGCGAAGGCGCCGAGCCAGGAGCGCTCGGTGAGCCGGAGTTGGAGCAGGGTCGAGTGGCCCTGCGCCGGGTCCACCGGAAGCACCTCCATGGACACCCTGCTCGTGGAGATCGCTTGGGAGACGAGGGGCCAGGCGGGTTCCTCGACATCGGACAGCTCGGTCAGGTCTGGCATGGGGGTATCCCGTGGGTTCCGGGCCGGGGTGTCGCGCTCAGAAGGCCGCCGTGCGCTCCCGGCGCACCGAGTAGGTCACAAAGCATGCGCCGAGGCCGAGGAAGAGGGTTCCGCCGACGACGTACGGCGTCGTGTTGACGCTTCCGGTGTCGGCGAGCCGGGTCTGGTCGTCGCTCGACTCGTCGGCGGCCTGTACCGCGGTGCTCGTCGTCGAGGACGTGACCGTTGTGGCGTCGGCGGCCGTGCTGTTCGACGTCGAGACGTACTGTTTGGGCTCTTCCGGAGTCGCGTTGGCGGACGGGACGAACCACAGGGCCCCCAGGAGGGTCCCCGCTGCGGTGGCGGTCAGCAACGAGCGACGTGCGGCGGACACGTAATATCGATCCCCTTGTGGCGCTGGCGAATTGGCCGTGTGGGCCGATGCTAATGAAAGTCGCGGGTCGCGGGAAAGTCGCGGGAGCTACGGGCCGTACGCTCCGTCCCATGAGTACTCCTGAGACATCACTGTTTGTCCGGCTTCGCGTGGAGCTGGTCGTGGAAGTCGACAACGCGGGCGCCGTCACCCAGGCCGCGCTGCGGCGCATCGCGTCCGACGCCGACATGCCGGCCGACGAGCGGGCCCATGCCGAGAGTGCAGTGACGGAAGACACTGCCGAAGCCCTCGCGTTTCTCGTAGACCCGTTCGACCTGGTCAGCGAGGTGCCCGGGATCGAACTCGCGCAGGCGTCATGGAGCAGCGAGTCGATCGACTACGACCCCGATTCGCCGGAATGGGACCTCGACGACGATGATGACAACGAGGACGACGACGAGGAAGTCGGGGTCGGCTGAGGCGCCTTGGGGAAATCTTGACCTCGGGTGGCAACCGCCGCCCGGGGTTTTCTCGTCTCAGGCGACGCACTGACCACTTCCGCACCACCAGTCGTCACAGCGGATCGGTCCACCCGATCGGTTCCGTCGATCCGGTTACCCGGTTGACCGACGTGGTGTGCCCCACACATCCGGGAGATGTGGAACGGGACGAACCGGTCGTAGCGTTGGTTGTTCCTACGGGGCACTCGTGGTTCTTGGTTATTCGGCAACGATGGAGAAGCGTGTGATGACGGACAGTAAGCGGCGCAGGGGCCTGATGGCCGCGTCCGCACTGCTCGGCGGGGTGCTGGTGCTCTCTGCGTGCAGCGGAGACGGAAGCAAGGCCAGCGCCTCGGAGGGCGAAGCCGGGGAGTCGCAGGCCCAGGTCGACGAGGCGGCGGCCAAGAAGACCTCCGAGGCTCAGATCAAGATCACGCCGGCGGACGGCTCCGACAACGCCTCCATCAACAACGCCGCCGCGGTCACCGTGAGCAAGGGCACGCTCACGTCCGTCGACATGACGACCGCGGACGGCACCGCCGTCTCCGGTGAGATATCCGCCGACAAGAAGAGCTGGAAGCCCACCGGTCAGCTCGAGCGCTCCACCACGTACAAGATCGCCGCCGAGGCCAACGACTCCAAGGGCCGCACCGCCCACGAGAACGCGTCGTTCACCACGGTCTCCCCGGCCAACAGCTTCATCGGCAACTTCACGCCGGAGGACGGCTCCACCGTCGGCGTCGGCATGCCGGTCTCGATCAACTTCGACAAGGCGATCACGAACAAGGCCGACGTGCAGAAGGGGATCACCGTCTCCTCCAGCAGCGGCCAGGAGGTCGTCGGCCACTGGTTCAACGCCAACCGCCTGGACTTTCGCCCCGAGGACTACTGGACCGGCGGTTCCACCGTCACCCTCAAGCTGAACCTCGACGGTGTCCAGGGCGCGAGCGGTGTCTACGGCGTGCAGCAGAAGACGGTCACCTTCAAGATCGGCCGCAACCAGGTCTCGATCGTCGACGCCAAGACCAAGACCATGAAGATCACCCAGGACGGCAAGACCGTCAAGACCATCCCGATCTCCGCGGGCTCCCCGGAGAACACCACGTACGAGGGCCAGATGGTGATCTCCGAGAAGTTCAAGGAGACCCGGATGAACGGCGCGACGGTCGGCTTCACGGACGACGACGGCAAGGGCGAGTACGACATCAAGGACGTACCGCACGCGATGCGTCTGTCGACCTCCGGCACGTTCATCCACGGCAACTACTGGGGCGCCAAGTCCGTCTTCGGCAGTGTCAACACCAGCCACGGCTGTGTGGGTCTGTCCGACACCAAGGGAGCCAACGACCCGAACACCGAGGCCGCCTGGTTCTACAACAACTCGATCATCGGCGATGTCGTGGTGGTGCAGAACACCGGCGACAAGACCATCGCCCCGGACAACGGCCTCAACGGCTGGAACCTGGACTGGGCCGCCTGGAAGGCCGGTTCGGCGGCCTGACAGCTCTTGCTCCCCGATGGCGGCGGCTCCCTGTGCAGGGGGGCCGCCGCTTTCGCGTTTCGCAGGTCACTATGTGGAGCACAGGGTTCCGGGCTCACGCACAGCTCAACTGCCCACTGATCCACAGCCTTCTCATCATTCTCTTATCCTGGCCTTATCCCTCCATCACGCGGCGTACCTAGCTTGCCGCCATGTTCTTCACCTACCTGAGGCGCGAACTGCGCCGCCGCAGGAAGGCGGCGCTCGTCGTCGCCTCCGGACTCGCCCTGGGCATCGCCCTGGTCATCGTGGTCAACTCCGTGTCGTCCGGCATGGAGAAGGCGCAGGGCAAGGTCCTCCAGTCGCTCTACGGACTGGGTACGGACATGACGGTCACCAAGGCGGCGGCGCCCACGACGAGCACGAGTGAGCGCCCGCGCTTCAACTTCGACGCCCAGGACAGCGACTCCGACGCGGAGCAGAGCAGCGACCGCGTCATGGTCCAGGGCTTCCAGACCCTGGCTTCCTCCACGGTCTCCAAGGTCGACTCCCAGCAGGGCGTCGCGGACTCCGTCGGCGGGCTGAGCCTCCAAGTCATCCGGGTCAACGGCCAGTTCACGCGGGGTCAGTTCCAGCAGGACGAGAACGGCGGCCAGCAGAACGGCCAGGGCGGCCCCGGCGGGGGCGGTCAGGCCTCGCCCGAGGGCCGGGTGCAGGGCGGTGGCGCCAACTTCGACGTCAACAACTACTCCGTCTACGGCACCGACGTCACCAAGCCCGCGCTGGGCCCGCTGACCTCCTCGAAGATCACCAGCGGCCGTACGTTCAAGACGTCCGAGACGAACACCAAGGTCGTCGTCGCCGACAAGTCGTACGCCAAGGAGAAGAAGCTCAAGGTCGGCTCCACCGTCACCATCAAGAGCGTCAAGTTCAAGGTGATCGGCATCGCGACGCCCGACAGCGGTGACGCGGCGGCCAACCTCTACATCCCGCTCAAGCAGGCGCAGACGCTCAGCGACTCCAAGAACAAGGTCACCACGATCTACGTCAAGGCGTCCGACTCGCAGCAGATCTCCAGCGTCAAGAGCACCATCCAGAAGAACATCTCGGGTACCACCGTCACCACTTCCGCGGACCTCGCGGACACCGTCTCCGGCTCCCTGTCGACCGCCTCCGACCTCGCCTCGAACGTCGGCAAGTGGCTGTCGATCGCGGTGCTCGTGGCCGCCTTCCTGGTGGCGGGCCTGCTCACTTCTTCGGCCGTCTCCCGGCGCGTGCGCGAGTTCGGCACCCTCAAGGCGCTCGGCTGGAAGTCGAGCCGGGTGACCCGCCAGGTCGTCGGTGAGGCCATCGTCAACGGTCTGGTCGGCGGCGCCCTCGGCATCGCACTCGGCCTGGCCGGCGCGTTCGTCGTCACCGAGATCAGCCCCTCCCTGCAGGCGGAGCTGGCGAGTTCGGGCGGTGGCCCCGGTGGAGGCGGCGGCCCCGGTGGCGGTGGCCCCGGTGGTGGCGGCGGCTTCGGCGGTCCCGCCCAGCAGTCCGCGTCCTCGGCCCTCAACGTCGCGCTCACCGCGCCCGTCAGCCTCAACACCATCATCGTCGCGGTCGGCCTCGCCGTCGCCGGCGGTCTGATCGCCGGTGCCTTCGGCGGCTGGCGCGCCTCCCGGCTGCGGCCCGCGGACGCCCTGCGCCGCGTCGAATAGGCCAAGCCCCTCACGTAATCCAGGAGTTGCACGATGTACGAACTCAGAGGCGTCACCAAGCGCTATACGCGGGGCAAGGAGACGGTCGACGCGCTCGCCGGGGTCGATCTGACCATCGCGGACGGCGACCGGCTCGTCATCCAGGGGCCCACCGGTGGCGGAAAGTCCACCCTTCTGCAGATGCTCGGCGGACTCGACCGGCCCACCGGCGGCAGCATCGAACTCGACGGTACAGATATGGCAAAGCTGTCCGAGGCGAAGCTCACCAAGGTGCGCAGCGAGAACATCGGATTCGTCTTCCAGAGCTTCAACCTCATTCCCACGCTCACCGCTCAGGAGAACGTGGAGACCGCTCTCGTCCCCCTCGGTGTGAAGACGAAGGAGCGGCGGCAACGGGCCGCCGAGGCACTGGAGTCGGTGGGCCTCGCCGAGCGGCTCGGGCACCTGCCCGCCGAGCTCTCCGGCGGGCAGCAGCAGCGCGTCGCCATCGCCCGCGCCCTGGTCAAGCAGCCGAAGGTGCTGCTCGCCGACGAACCGACCGGCAACCTCGACGAGTCCATGCGCGACGAGATCATGGACGTACTGGAGACCATGTGGAAGGAGCGCGGGCTCACTTTCATCATGGTCACGCACGATTCCTCGATCGCGAAGAAGGCCCCGCGGCTTGCGACGATTCGCAAGGGAAAGATTTCGGTCAAGGAGAACGCGGGGGCATAAAGGAGTACATAAGGGGGAGTGCGGGAGCGTAGCGGAACAACTCCGTCAACTCTTTACATCCGCCCCGCTATTGAGGGGTCGTACACCCCCCGGCATACTGACGTATCCGGGGGGTGTACGTGCATGTGTACGGAGCTTCCCCCGGCCGGATGAATGGGGAATTCGTTCGGACCTGAGCTCCAGGGGGAGACTTGCGTAAACAAGTGAAAAGAGCGTGCGCGGCGACCATCGCCACGGCGGCTGCCGTGGCTCTGGCGGCGGGAATGACCAACCCGGCGGCGGCGAAGGCGGAGCACGCGAGCAGCGCTTCAACGGGTGCGAAGACGGCTGGTATCACGGCCAAGCACCGCATCACACTGATCACCGGTGACCGGGTGGTCGTCGACGCCAAGGGGCGCGTCGTCGGCTTCGAGCGGGCCAAGGGCCGTGAGGGCGTACCCGTCCAGGTGCGCAAGGCCGACGGCCACACCCTCGTGGTGCCGGCCGACGCGCAGGCGCTCATAGCCGGCGGCAAGCTGGACCGGCGGCTCTTCGACATCACCGAGCTGAACAAGGCGGCGACCCGCAAGGCCCAGAAGCAGGGCCTGAAAGTGATCGTCGGCTACCAAGGAGCCGCGACGGCCGCCAAGGCCGACGTCCGCGAGGCGGGCAACCTCCGCAGGAGCCTGAAGTCCCTGAACGCGGATGCGGTGCAGACGCCGAAGCAGGACACGGCCGAGCTGTGGTCCGCGGTCACCAACGGCGCACGGACGGCCTCCGGTATCGCGCACGTCTGGCTGGACGGCGTCCGAAAGGCCAGCCTCGACAAGTCCGTGCCGCAGATCGGCGCCCCGAAGGCGTGGGCGGCCGGGTACGACGGCAAGGGCGTCAAGATCGCCGTCCTGGACACCGGAGTCGACGCGACCCACGCGGACCTCAAGGACCAGGTGGTCGAGTCCAAGAACTTCTCCACCGCCGCCGACACGATCGACCGCGTCGGCCACGGTACGCACGTCGCGTCCATCGCGGCGGGCACCGGCGCCAAGTCGAACGGCAAGTACAAGGGTGTCGCGCCGGGCGCGAAGATCCTCAACGGCAAGGTCCTGGACGACACCGGCTCCGGTGACGACTCCGGCATCCTCGCGGGCATGGAGTGGGCCGCCGAGCAGGGCGCCGACATCGTCAACCTGAGCCTGGGCGGCGCCGACACCCCGGACATCGACCCGCTCGAGGCCCAGGTCAACAAGCTCTCCGAAGAGAAGGGCATCCTCTTCGCGATCGCCGCCGGCAACGACGGCCAGTTCGGCGAGCAGACCGTCGGCTCCCCGGGCAGCGCGGCCGACGCGCTCACCGTGGGCGCCGTCGACGACAACGACAAGCTGGCGTCCTTCTCCAGCCGCGGCCCCGGCCTCGACGGCGCCATCAAGCCCGACGTCACCGCACCCGGCGTGAACATCACGGCCGCCGCGGCGCCGGGCAGCGCCATCGCCCAGGAAGTCGGCGAGAAGCCCGCGGGCTACCTGTCCATTTCGGGTACGTCGATGGCGACCCCGCATGTCGCGGGTGCCGCGGCGATCCTCAAGCAGCAGCACCCGGACTGGTCGTTCGCCGAGCTCAAGGGCGCGCTGACGAGCTCGGCGAAGGGCGGCGCGTACACGCCGTTCCAGCAGGGTTCGGGACGGATCGCCGTCGACAAGGCGATCAAGCAGACCGTGATCGCCGACCCGAACTCGGTCAGCTTCCCGATCGCGCAGTGGCCGCACACCGACGACAAGCCGGTGACCGAGCAGCTCACCTACCGCAACCTCGGCACCACCGACGTCACCCTGACCCTCGCGATCTCCGCGACCAACCCCAAGGGCCAGGCGGCTCCCGCGGGCTTCTTCACGCTCGGCGCCAAGACGGTCACCGTACCGGCGGGCGGCAAGGCCTCCGTCGACGTGACCACGAACTCGAAGCTCGGTGGCACGGTCGACGGCGCGTACTCGGCGTACGTGACGGCGACGGGCGGCGGCCAGACCGTGCGGACGGCGGCAGCCGTCGAGCGCGAGGTGGAGTCGTACGACGTCACCTTGAAGTACATCAACCGTGCCGGTGAGACGCCGACCCATCTCACCGACCTGATCGCGTTCTCCGGTATCGCCAGCGGCCGGGACTTCGCGTCGATGAGCACGGCGGACAGCGTGACCCTGCGGGTGCCCAAGGGCGACTACCTGCTCGACGAGCTGTCGGTGAAGGACCTCGTCACGGCCAAGGGCGGGGTCGACTGGCTGGTCCGGCCCAAGCTGAGCGTCACCAAGGACACCACGGTGACCCTCGACGCCCGGACCGCCAAGGGCGCCGACATCACGGTGCCGGACGCCGGGGCGCAGCCGCTGTCCGCGGTGGTCTCGTACATGTACGACCCGGCGGGCATCGGTCTGGGCGTAGGCCTGGCCTCCTTCCAGGACGTGCGCGTGGCACACGTCGGTCCGGCGGTCTCCTCCGGTCTGTCGCAGAGCTGGTCCGGGGCGTGGGCCAAGGGCACGGCCGCCGAGTACGACATCTTCACCGGCGGCAAGGTCACCAAGCTCCAGGGCGCGAAGGTCAAGCACTACAAGGCGAGCGAACTGGCCAAGGTGAAGGCCAACTTGGGGGCCTCGGCCTCCGGTAAGACGGGCGCGGTCACCGCGTACGCCGTCCTGCCCGAGGACTTCTCCTTCGGCGTCGGGGTCGCCCAGAAGATCCCGAGCTCGCGCACGCTGTACCTGTCGACCGGGCAGCAGGTCCAGTGGCTGCTCGACTTCGAGCAGTACGCGGGCATCGACGCCGACGGGTTCCCGATCATCGACGCGTACTACACGCTCGACGCGGAGCAGACCTTCAAGGCGGGCCAGAGCTACACGAGGACGTTCAACAAGGCCGTCTTCGGCCCGAGGATCAACTCGGACTACGGTGTGTTCCGTGAGGGCAACAACCTCTACGGCTCCCTGCCGCTGTTCGCCGACGGCAGCACCCACGCCGGGTCCTCGCTGTTCAGCTCGGTGACGACCACGCTGTACCGCAACGGCGCGAAGGTCGGCTCGAACGACGATCCGCTCTTCGGGGAGAAGGCGTTCAAGGTGCCGGCCGCCGAGGCCCAGTACAAGCTCACCACCTCGGTCAAGCGCACCGTGAAGGTCGCCGCGGCCTCCACGCGCATCGACGCCAGCTGGACCTTCAAGTCCAAGAAGGCCGACTTCGCGAAGCTGCCCACCTCCACGGTCCGCTTCAACGCCGCGACGGGCCTCGACAGCCGCGTCGAGGCCGGCAAGAAGGTCACGGTCCCGGTCACCGTCCAGGGCTCGGCCGCGGGCAAGAACCTCAAGTCGCTGTACGTCTACGTCTCGTACGACTACGGCAAGACCTGGACCAAGCTCAACGTCAAGAACGGCAAGATCACGGTGAAGAACCCGGCGAAGGGTAAGGGAATCTCCTTCCACGCCAAGATCACCGACAAGAAGGGCAACAAGTCGACGATCTCGATCTACAACGCGTACTACGGGAAGTAGTCCTCTAGTCCTCTGTACGCGAGCGGCCTGTCCGGGACGTCGAGTCCCGGGCGGGCCGCCCCTGATGGCCGCCTCCATCATGGTCATGGCCTTCCCTGACGCGCCGCCGCTGGTCTACACCGAGGCGTTCTACAGCGGGGACACCATCGACGATCCGGCCCTCGTGAAGCAGTACCGCAAGGCATGCGATCGGCTCAGGGCCGTCGCGCTGTCACCGGAGGCGTCCCTGGCCGTGATCGAGGCGGCGGCAGAGGATTACCGAAATGGCAAGTAACCGGATCGACTTGAGTGACGCGCTCTGGATCAAGAGCAGCTACAGCAACGGTGACGGCGGGGAGTGCGTCGAGGTGGCCGACAACTTCCCCGGCCTCGTCCCCGTACGTGACTCCAAGGCGCCCGACGGTCCCGCCCTCATTCTCGGGGCCCGGGCCTGGGCGCCGTTCGTCGCCGCGCTCAAGGGCGACCGCCGACACCTCTGAGCCGGGCCACCTCAAAACCGTGAACACTTTCCACCAAAGTGTTCACGGTTTCCGAGAAGGGTCCCCGGCAGAGGACTCGCCGACGACATCCACGTGGCTGGGACGGTTCGGCCGTGATTGTCTGGCCCGCATGACGACTCAGACGGTCGAGTACATCCGCTACCGCATCCCTGAGCAGCACTCCGCGGAGTTCCTCGCGGCCTTCACGAGGGCGGCCCGGCAGCTGGCCGCGGCTCCGCAATGCGTCGACTACGAACTGACGCGCTGTGAGCAGGACTTCGAGCACTTCATCCTGCGGGTCACCTGGACGTCGACGGAGGACCATGTCGTCGGCTTCCGGCAATCCGAACTCTTCACGGACTTCCACGCCGAGGTCCGCGCGTACATCCCGTACATCGAGGAGATGCGCCACTACAAGCCGACGGCGGTACGCGGCTCGGGCGCGTCCGTGCCCACGCTCTACGCCTGGGCGGGCGGCGCCGAGGCCTTCACCCGGCTGACCGAGGTGTTCTACGACAAGGTCCACAAGGACGAGGTCCTCGCGCCGGTGTTCGAGGGGCTCGCGCCCGAGCACGCGTTGCATGTGGCCCTCTGGCTGGGGGAGGTCTTCGGCGGGCCGCCCGCCTACTCCGAAACGCAGGGCGGGCACGGCCACATGGTCGCCAAGCACTTCGGCAAGAACATCACGGAGGTGCAGCGGCGACGCTGGGTGAACCTCCTCCAGGACGCGGCGGACGAGGCTGACTTGCCCACCGACGCCGAGTTCCGCTCCGCGTTCCTCGCCTACGCGGAGTGGGGTACGAGGCTGGCCGTGTACTTCTCCGGGCCGGACGCGGTGACTCCGGGCGAGCAGCCGGTGCCGAAGTGGACGTGGGGTGCGGCACCGCCGTATCGGCCGTGACCCCGCCAGGCGCGGGGCGTCACCCTGCGTGGCGGCGCCCCGGGCTCGGCACGAGCTTGTCCCCGACCGTGAAATCGACGTTGGGGTGCCGTTCAAGCCGACGGTGCCGACGTGCCGGTCCCCGCCCTGGTCGCGTCCGTCCCCCAGCTGGCCAGCAACCGCAGCGCATCCGCCGAAGCGGACCCCGGCTCCGCGTGATACGTGACCAGCACCTGCTCACTGTCGTCGGGCAGCCGGAACGACTCGAACTGAAGGGCGAGGTCACCCACCAGCGGATGCCGCAGCCGCTTGACGCCGTGGCTCTTCTCCTTCACGTCGTGCGTGGCCCACAACCGCCGGAAGTCCTTGCTCTTCACGGACAGTTCGCCGACGAGCGCGGACAGCTGGGGATCGTCGGGGTGACATCCCGCGTCCATGCGCAGAAGGCACACGATGTCGATCGCCTTCTGCTCCCATTCCACGAACAGATCGTGGTACTCGGGCTTGAGGAACACCATCCGCGCCCAGTTCCGCTCCGGCGGCGTCAGCTCCGACCAGTCACCGAACACGGCCGCGGCCATCCGGTTCCAGACGAGAACGTCCGAGCGCCGCCCGGTGATGTACGCGGGGATGCCGTCGAAGGTGTCCAGCAGCTGCCGCAAGGCACCCCGCACCTGCTGCGGCCGAGCCGTCTGCTTCTTCTTGTGCTGCTTGGGCTTCGCGAGGTGCGTGAGATGCGCGTGCTCGGCGGCCGTGAGCCGCAGCGCCCGCGCGATCGCGTCGAGCACCTCGGTCGACACATTCCGTCCGTTGCCCTGTTCGAGGCGCGTGTAGTACGCGACGGACACCCCGGCCAGCTGCGCCAGCTCCTCGCGGCGCAGCCCCGGCACCCGGCGGTGCCGGCCGAAGTCCGGCAGCCCGACGTCCTCCGGCTTCAGCCGGGCCCGGCGGGTGCGCAGGAACTCGCTGAGCTCGGCACGCCGGTCCAGGGGCTGCCCGGGCCCGGCTTCCGCCGCGACGCCCTGGGAGGGTTGTTCGTCCATACGTCCAGTATTCACGGTCGTACGTCGGTGAGCCTGACCCCGCCAGTAGTAGGACCAGCGAACGTACGCAAAGCCGTGACCTGGGTGAATGCCGTGCGGTGCGGCAGGCTGGATGCTGTGCCCGGCCGAAGGCAGCCGGGCACGGCACATGACCACTCCTGAGGAGATCCCCCCGGCATGACCACTGTTGCTGCGTACGCCGCTCCCGCCGCCAAGGCTCCGCTGGAGCGCACCACCATCGAGCGCCGCCCGGTCGGCGAGTTCGACGTCCTGATCGACATCAAGTTCGCCGGTATCTGTCACTCGGACATCCACCAGGCCCGCGAGGGCTGGGGCGAGGCCATCTTCCCGATGGTGCCGGGCCACGAGATCGCCGGCATCGTCTCCGAGGTCGGCCCCGGCGTCACCAAGTTCCAGGTCGGCGACCGTGTGGGCGTCGGCTGCATGGTCGACTCCTGCCGTGAATGCGACAACTGCAAGGCCGGCCTGGAGCAGTACTGCGTCAAGGGCAACGTCGGCACGTACAACGCCCTCGACAAGAACGGTGAGCCCACCTACGGCGGCTACTCCCAGCAGATCGTCGTCGACGAGAACTACACCGTCCGTATCCCCGAGGGCCTGTCCCTCGACGTGGCCGCACCGCTGCTGTGCGCCGGCATCACCACGTACTCCCCGCTCAAGCACTGGAACGCCGGCCCCGGCAAGAAGGTCGCGATTCTCGGCATGGGCGGCCTCGGCCACATGGGCGTCAAGATCGCGCATGCGCTCGGCGCCGAGGTGACCGTGCTCTCGCAGTCCCTGCGCAAGCAGGAGGACGGGCTGAAGCTCGGCGCCGACCACTACTACGCCACCAGCGACCCGAAGACCTTCGAGGAGCTGCGCGGCACGTTCGACCTGATCCTGTCCACGGTCTCGGCCCCGCTGGACCTGGACACCTTCCTGTCGCTGCTCAAGTCGGACGGCGCCTTCGTGAACGTGGGCGCCCCCGAGGAGCCCGTCGCGCTCAACCTGTTCTCGGTCATCATGGGCCGCAAGACCCTGGCCGGCTCCGGCATCGGCGGCATCCAGGAGACCCAGGAGATGCTCGACTTCTGCGCGGAGCACGGCTTCGGCGCCGAGATCGAACTGATCGGCGCGTCCGAGATCAACGACGCGTACGAGCGGGTGCTGGCGAGCGACGTCCGCTACCGCTTCGTGATCGACACTGCCACGATCTGATCCCTGGGTGAGTGGTGTGGGGCGCCGGCCGGTCGTACGACCGGCCCCGAGACCGTCGAGGGTGTGACCGCGCTGGACCGTGACGCCCTTGTTCGGGACGTCGCAG
>NZ_JBEZLR010000124.1:14031-28181 GCF_040652275.1 Streptomyces sp. NPDC048275 | reverse complement strand
GCCTCAGGGTGCACAGTTGCTTGTCCGCGGCGGCCAGCACCACCTGCCGCCCACCACCCGGCGCCCCCTCCAGCGCGCACACATCCACCGGCAGATGCCCGTACGTCGCCTGGAAAGCGACCACCTGCCGGGTCCGGGCGCGCAGCACCGAGGCTGCCACGGCCTGCCCGTCCGGACACGCCGCCCGCAACGACGCCCACTCGCTCTCGGTACGCCGCAGGGGATCGGCACCCGGGCCGACAGGCCAGGTGGCCAGGACCGCGTCAGTGATCTCGCTACGCCACCAGGCCGACCGCAGCGCCCGCCCGGCCTGCTCCTCAGCCACCCGCCGCACCCGGTCCGGCACATACAACCCCTCCGCAACCACCGCACCCCAGCCCAGCGTGCGCACCGCCATCCACGCGCTCGACGGCAGCCGGGCCCCCGACCGGTCCCTCCCGGAGGCGAGTTGCGCAAGGTCGGGCCGGTTCCAGTGCGCCGAGGTCACCTCGGTACACAGCGCCTCGACCAGGGACGTCAGCCAACCCACCCGCCCCGCCAGCACCCCGGCGCCCAACACCTCGCCGGTCACCGTATCCAGGCCCCGGAACGCGGACGCCGAGGCACACGCGATGCGCTCCGTCTCCCCCTCACCCAGCTGGATCTTCCGCCGCACCGTCCACCTCCCCGCCCTGCTTCGACCTGTTGTCCGATCATCGGACTCACATCCACAACGCATCCCACCCGCAAAGGTCACGCAGCAATCGAAAACAGCCCGAGCAGACCGCAAAGATCACAGCAACACCCAGGCAAACCAGACAAACCGATCCACTGTTGGCAACCCTGCCACACGGTGGCCGCCGGGTCGCGGCCACGATCAGCGCCGTACGCACTCCGTGGCGAAGTCGTCCGCCAGTGCCGCGATCTGTGCGCGGCCCTCGACCCACTCCAGCCAGTCGTGCGGCAGCCCGTGGTCGCCGTGGCGGGCGCCCAGGAGGTTGCCGCAGATGGACCCGGTGGAGTCGCTGTCACCCGAGTGGTTCACAGAGAGGAGGAGGGCGTCGTGGACGCGCGGTGTGGCAAGGGCGCAGTACACCCCGATGGCCAGGGCCTCCTCGGCGATCCAGCCGGCGCCCAGCGTCTCCACCTTCTCGGCGCCGGGGTCACCCTCGGCGGCCAGGTCCAGGGCGCGTCGCAGGGCGGCCGTCGTCTCCTCGTGGCCGGGGTACCGGGCCAGCAGGCGCATCGCGCGCAGCACCGCGCCCTCCAGGGAGTCACCTGCGACCAGATGGACGACGATGGCGGCCAGGGCGCCGGCGGCGTAGTAGCCGGTGGGGTGTCCGTGGGTCATCTGGGCGCAGCGGGCGGCGAGGCCGAAGGCGAAGTCGTCCGACGCCGGGGCGAGCCCGAAGGGCGCCGAGCGCATCACGGCGCCGCACCCCTTGGAGTCGGGGTTGATCCTTCCGGGCGGTCCCAGTTCGAGGAGCGGGTCGGGGACGTGGTCCTCCTGTGCGAGCCCGGAGAGACAGGCGTTGCCGGGGGCGCGGCGGGCGTACAGCCAGGATTGGGCGACGAGACCGCCGGTGGGGCCGGCGTACGTGTTGGACCCGTGGGCGGGTGTGCCGGCAACTCGCGCAACGGCCATCGCGCTCTCCTCCGGTCCCGGCTTCCGTTGCGTTTCCAGCCATCGCTCGTACGCCCACCGCGCCAGCCGGGCCGCGCCGCCGCCGATTCCCTTGAGTCGCTCGCGCCGATGGGCCTGGGCGACGGCTTCGGCGGTGAACAGGGTCATCTGGGTGTCGTCGCTGACGCGCCCCACGACGCCCTCGCCGTCGGGCACCAGGCCCATGACGCCGTTGGGGCCGTGGTCGACGCGGATGCGGTCCAGGGACGCGAACTCGATCGGATAGCCGAGCGCGTCACCGATCGCCCCGCCGAGCAGACAGCCGCGCACGCGTGCCCGGTAGACGGCCTCGGCCTCCCAGGACAGGCGACGGTTCCACAGGTCGTTCACGCACCACTCCCTCGGCTACGGTCCTCGTATGGCCATTGTCGCGTCCGGTCCCGGCACTCCCTCAACCAGCCCTGTCGGCAAGGGCGTCGGTCCCTTGCTGCGCGGCTGGCGGGAGCGGCGTCGGGTCAGCCAGCTGGAGCTCGCGTCGCGAGCCGACTCCTCGGCCCGGCACATCAGCTTCATCGAGACCGGCCGCTCCCGCCCCAGCGAGGAGATGGTGCTGCGCCTGGCCGAACACCTCGACGTCCCCGTGCGGGAACGCAACGCGCTGCTGCTGGCCGCCGGCTACGCACCCCACTACCCGGAGACCCCGCTCGACGACCCGTCGATGGAGGCCCTGCGCCAGGGCGTGGAACGGCTGATCCAGGGCTACGAGCCCTACCCGGCGCTGGTGGTGGACGCCACGTACACCGTGCTCGCCGCCAACCGGGGCATCGCCATGCTCCTGGACGGCATCCCCGAGTCCCTGCTCGCGCCGCCGCTCAACGCGATGCGGCTGACGCTGCACCCGGAGGGTCTGGCGCCGCGGATCCGCAATCACCGCGAGTGGCGCGACCACCTGCTCGCGCAGATGGAGCGCCAGATCGCCCTGCACCGCTGCGAGCCGCTGCGCGCGCTGTACGAGGAGGTGGCGGCGTACCCGGTAGGAGATCCGGATCCGACCGAAGAGGCAGCCAACGAGCCGACCGCCTATTTCGCGCTGCCGATGCGGATCGAGCACGAGGGTCGGATCCTGTCCTTCACGTCGTCCATCTCCACCTTCAACACCCCCATGGATGTGACGGTCGCCGAGCTGGCCATCGAGACGTTCCTGCCCGCGGATCCGGCCACGGCCAAATACTTTCAGTCACTCGTCTCTTGACGGAGCGTCGCTGATCCGTTTGAGTCAATGCTTCCGTCGGACCCACGAGAGTCCGAGGGGGAACATGACACACTGCGCGGGGTTTTCGGCGCGTGGGGAGGGCGTGGCGTGAGTGAGCGGCGGGCTGCGCCCACCGTGGGTCAGGTGGTGCTCGGGCGGCGGTTGCAGGAGTTGCGCGAGGCCACCGGGCTCAAGCGCGAGGAGGCCGCGCGTGTGCTGCGCGTCGCCCCGGCGACCGTGCGGCGGATGGAGATGGCGGAGGTCTCCCTCAAGATCCCGTACCTGCAAGTGCTGCTGACGACGTACGGCGTGGCCGACGACGAGGTCGCCGCCTTCGTGGCGCTGGCCGAGGAGGCGAACCAGCCGGGCTGGTGGCAGCGGTTCCACGACGTGCTGCCGGACTGGTTCAGCATGCACGTCAGCCTGGAGGGAGCCGCCCGGCTGATCCGGTCGTACGAACCGCACTTCGTGCCCGGGCTGTTGCAGACCGAGCAGTACGCGCGTGCCGTGCTGCAGGCCGGGACGGTGGGGCAGACGGGGCCCGAGGCCATCGAGCGGCATGTGACACTGCGCATGACCCGCCAGCAGCTGCTGCTGGGGCGGGAGAATCGGCCCCGTCTCTGGGTGATCATGGACGAGACCGCGCTGCGGCGGCCCGTGAGCATCCACGGCAAGGTCATGCGGGACCAGATCGACCGGCTCCTGGCAGAGATGGAGAGCGACGACATCACGCTCCAGGTCGCCGAGTACGCGAGCGGCCCGCATCCGGGGACCTACACGTCCTTCGCTCTGTTCCGCTTCGCCGAGCCGGAACTGCCCGACATGGTCTACAGCGAGTATCTGACGGGCGCGCTCTATCTCGACTCGCGCCGCGAGGTGGCCATGCACCTGGAGGTCCTGGACCACATGTCGGCCCAGGCAGCCTCCGTCGCGCGCACCAAGGACATCCTCCGCAAGCTCCGCGACCAGTACTGAGCCGCCGGGCCGCGGCTCTGCCCCGTACAGCCCGCGGCCCTGCCCCCGCACGACCCCCGGCCCCTTCACGTGCCGGTCGTGCCGCCTCTCGTCTCCTTGTCGTCGTCGATGATCTCCGCGTCCACCACGCCTTCCTCCTCGGCCGGGGCGTGCTCGGCGGGCGGCTCCTCCCGGGGGGTCTGCTGGGTCTGCGCGTACATCGCCTGGCCCATCTTCTGACTGACGGTGGCAAGCTTCTCGACGCCGGCCCGCAGGGCGGCCGTGTCGGTGGCGGAGTCCTCCAGGAGTCGCTTCAGGTCGGTGATCGCGGACTCGACCTCCGGTTTGGTGTCGGACGGTATGCGTTCGTCGTTGTCGCGGATGAACTTCTCGGTCTGGTAGACGAGTTGCTCGGCCTGGTTTCGGGTCTCCACCGTCTCCCGGCGCTTGCGGTCCTCCTCCGCGTACTGCTCGGCCTCCCGCATCATGCGGTCGATGTCGTCCTTGGGCAGCGCCGAGCCGCCCGTCACCGTCATCTTCTGCTCGCGGCCGGTCCCGAGGTCCTTCGCGGAGACGTGCATGATTCCGTTGGCGTCGATGTCGAAGGCGACCTCGATCTGCGGGACCCCGCGCGGCGCGGGCGGCAGACCGGTGAGGTCGAAGACACCGAGCTTCTTGTTGTACGCGGCGATCTCGCGCTCGCCCTGGTAGACCTGGATGCCCACCGAGGGCTGGTTGTCCGCGGCGGTGGTGAAGATCTCCGAACGCCGTGTCGGGATCGTCGTGTTGCGCTCGATGAGCTTGGTCATGATGCCGCCCTTGGTCTCGATGCCGAGGGACAGCGGGGTGACGTCGAGGAGCAGCACGTCCTTGACGTCGCCGCGGATGACGCCCGCCTGGAGCGCGGCGCCCACGGCCACCACCTCGTCGGGGTTGACGCCCTTGTGCGGGTCCTTGCCGGTGAGCTCCTTGACCAGGTCGGTGACCGCGGGCATCCGGGTCGAGCCGCCGACCAGGATGACGTGGTCGATCACGGCGATCTTCACGCCCGCGTCCTTCACCGCCTGGTGGAAGGGAGTCCGGCAGCGGTCGAGCAGGTCGGCGGTCAGCTCCTGGAACTGAGCTCGCGTCAGTTTCTCCTCCAGGTGCAGCGGGCCTTCGGCGGTGGCGGTGATGTAAGGCAGGTTGATGCTGGTCTCGGAGGAGCTGGACAGCTCGACCTTGGCCTTCTCGGCGCCCTCGCGCAGCCGTTGCAGCGCCATCTTGTCGTGGCCGAGGTCGATGCCGTACGACGCTTTGAAGCGTTGCGCGAGGTGTTCGACGATCCGCTGGTCCCAGTCGTCGCCGCCGAGCCGGGTGTCGCCGTTGGTGGCCTTGACCTCGATGACGCCGTCGCCGATCTCCAGGAGCGAGACGTCGAAGGTGCCGCCGCCCAGGTCGAAGACGAGGACGGTCTGCTCCTCACCGCGGTCGAGCCCGTAGGCGAGGGCGGCGGCCGTCGGCTCGTTGATGATCCGCAGAACCTTCAGGCCCGCGATCTCACCGGCCTCCTTGGTGGCCTGGCGCTGGGCGTCGTCGAAATAGGCGGGCACGGTGATCACGGCGTCCGTGACGTCCTCGCCGAGATAGGCCTCCGCGTCCCGCTTCAGCTTCTGCAGCACCCGCGCCGACAGCTCCTGAGCGCGGTAGCGGGTGCCGTCGACGGAGCCCTGTTCGGGAAACCGCCAGCTCGCGTCGCCCATGTACCGCTTCACCGAGCGCGCGGTGCGCTCCACGTTCGTCACGGTCTGCCGCTTGGCGACCTCGCCGACGAGCACCTCGCCGTTCTTGGCGAAGGCCACCACGGAGGGTGTGGTGCGCGCACCCTCCGCGTTGGCGACGACGGTGGGGTCGCCGCCTTCGAGGACGGCCACCACCGAGTTCGTCGTACCGAGGTCGATCCCGACCGCACGTGCCATGTCCGTCCCCTTCCGCCAGGGCTCTGCCCACTCTCCAGCACAAAACTTGAGTGCCCACTTGTCAATGGGGCGATGCCCCGTGTGGGCCTGGACATGACAGTGCCGCGCCCTCCCGGGGGAGAGCGCGGCACCGGGGTACGGACGCGCGTCAGGCGAGCTTGGCCGACAGGGTGATCGTCGTGCCGGTCAGGGCCTGGCTGACCGGGCAGCCCTTCTTCGCGTCCTCGGCCGCCGCGACGAAGCCGTCGTTGTCGAGGCCCGGCACCGTGCCCTCCACGGTGAGGTGGATGCCGGTGATGCCCTCGCCGGGCTGGAAGGTGACGTCGGCGTTGGTGACGAGCTTGGTGGGCGGGGTGCCGGCTCCCGCGAGGGCGTGCGACAGCGCCATGGAGAAGCAGCTGGAGTGGGCGGCCGCGATCAGCTCCTCGGGGCTGGTCTTGCCGTTCGCGTCCTGGGCCCGCGACGCCCACGTCACCGGCTGCTGGCCGATGCCGGAGGAGTCGAAGGTGACGACGCCGTTGCCCTCGAGCAGGTTGCCTTCCCACACAGTGTGTGCGGTGCGCGTGGTTGCCACGATGAATCCCTTCGATGAGGTCCCGTTTTCGGGGTCCGTGTCCACCATCCGATCACACCTGTGCTCAGTGCACCCGGAAGACCGGTCCGCGGGCGGTGAACGGGAGCCGCGCGCCCTGCGGAATCGGGTACGCGTGCTCGCGCCGCACCCGCAGCACGTCGCACCAGCCGTCCGTGATCACCAACACGGGAGCGACCGGCGGGAAGTCGTCCGCGCGGCAGCAGGTCGATGCCCGGCGGCAGGACCGTACCGCCGCGGCCGCGCACCCGAACCCTCCCCCAAGCTCTCGACTCCGCTCGACCAGGGGCGCCCCCATGGCGATCTCCGTGACCGGCAGACAGCCCGCGTCGTGCGGTGCCGCGTCGCTGAACACGACGCGTGCGGCCGTACATCACGGGCTGCCGAGAACACCGAGCGCCCGTCGCGGATCTGCGGGACGCCGATGAGGTCCTCGGGGGTGAGCTGGGTGCCGAGCAGGCTGACGCACTCCAGGCCGAGCGACTCGGCGAACTCCCGTACCAGCGAGGACTTTCCGATGCCGGGGGCGCCCCAGAGGAAGACCGGCCGCACGGTGGCGAGACCGAGCAGCAGCTCCGGGATGCGGGCGGGAGTGACGGTGACGGCTGCCTGCAACCAGCAAGGGGCTCAGGCGGCGCGCTCGTCCGAGCGCACCGTCAGCGGCACTTGGGGGCCGTCGCACTCGCGCAGCCAGCGCCGCAGCACCTGGTGCACCTGCTCGGCGCCGACCAGCTCGGCTTCGTCCTCGACCGGCGCGGACAACGCCACCGGCGACAGCAGGAAGGGCCGTCCCTGGGCGCCGCCGAGGCCGCCGTGCGAGCCGATCTGCTCCTCGAAGGCGAGGACTTCGCCCTCCTTCGGGTCGTACCAGGAGTTGACCATGATGTCGGCGACGTGCGGGAAGGAGTGCGTCCGTCGTACGGCCGCCGCGGCACCCGGGCCGAAGTCGGCGAGCGGCCCCGGGTGCTCGTCGTCGAGCTCGTCCACCGACGCCTCCGCCCCGTGCGCGCCGAGCACGAGTCCGCCGTGTTCCTCGCTGCGGACGAGCACGAAGCCGACGCCCGGGTGGTTGGCGAGCGTGGACAGCAGGGCGGGGTGGCGCCGGTCGATCTCCTCCCGGCTCATCCGGTGCGGCATGTCGGGGAAGGAGATCAGCCCGAGGTTTCCGGAGGCCAGCACGATGGGCTCGGAGCGGCGCGAGGGGCGGTGCCGCTCGCCGCCCTCCTCGACGGGCCTGCGCAGCGCGGCCCGCACCGCCGCCCGCGCCTCGGCGCCACTGTGTGTGCGCTGCGCCTTGCGCGGTACGGGCAGCCCACAGCCGGCCCGGACCAGATTGCCGAGGCTGAGGCCGTAGCGGGTCAGGAAGGTCTCGCCGGGGCTCTGGCCATGGTCCGACAGTACGACGATCCGGTACGGCCGCGGGGCGTGCTCGGCGACCTTGGCGATCAGCGCGAGCGAACGGTCGAGCCGCTCCAGCACCTTCTCCGCGTCCCGGCCGCGCGGCCCGGAGTGGTGCGCCACCTCGTCGTACGCCACCAGGTCCGCGTAGATCGCGTTGCGCCCGGCCAGCATGTCGCCGATCACCGCGGCGGCGACGACGTCCCGCTCGACGACGGTCGCGAAGGCGCGGACGAAGGGGTACAGCCCGCCGCGGCTGACGCGTGGCCGCCGCTTCTTCAGCCGGGCCCGGACGGACTGGCCGATCTCCCGGAAGACCTCGGCAACGAAGGACATGGCCGTACGGACGGCGTTGGCGGGATCGCAGAAGTACGCGAAGTAGCCCGACCGGGAGCGGTTCTCCCTGCCCCTGCGCGCCGCCATGGACAGCACGAGGGCCAACTGGTCGGCGCCGCCGCTGAAGAGGTTGCCGCGGCTGGCTCCGTCGACGGTGAGCAGTCCCCCGTCGCCGGTGTACTCGATGGCCCGGCGCTGGAGTTCGGCGGCGCTGGAGGGACGGTTGCAGACCATGACCTCGTGGCTGTCCTTCTCGTACCACCGGAAGGCCGGGATGTCGTGGTTGCTGCCGTGCAGGATGCCGAGCTGGCTGGCGCCGGTCTGACTGGACCAGTCGGTGCGCCAGGGGGTGAGCCGGTGCGTGGGGCGTCGGTGGGGGCGGTCACCGCCGAGCCATCCCGCCACAGTCGGCATGAGCCCCTTACCGACAGCTCTTTCGAGGACGTCGTGGCCCACACCGTCGAGCTGGAGGAAGACCGAGCCGGGGGTCGTGGGCCCGGCCTGTCCGGCGTCGCGCCCGCGGCGCCGGTCGGCGAGCCGGTAGAGCCTGCGCCGGTACGCGTCGTCGTCCCGTACGGCGAGGGCGCCACCGGTGGCCGAGGCCACGGCGGACATCACGGCGGCGACGACCACGGCGGTCTCCGGCGCGGCCTCGCCCTGTCCCGAGGGGGTGACGCGCAGCGCGATCAGCAGCAAGGAGCCGTTCAGGAAGAAGACGAGCAGACCGAGCACGAGCGCGGGCACCAGCAGCAGCGCCCGCACCAGCAGCGGCCACACGAGGGACGACAGCAGACCGAAGGCACCCGCGCCGACCGCCGCGGTGACGGCGATCTGCGTGGCGCTGTCCCCGTTGTCGGACTGCAACTGGAAGTCGGGCAGCGCACCGGCGAGGACAAGCATCGTGACCGTGGACACGGCCCACACCGCGATGCTCCGCCACACTCCGCTGAGGACCCGCCGCCAACGCCCTCCACCCACGCCCTGTCCACCTCACGTCCCGGCCCGCCCGGTCCGCGTGGCCTGTTCCCACCCTGTCACAACGTGCGGGAAGGTCCTGATGTCCCCGTCACCGCGGGCGGGCGGATCTCCCCCGGTCACGGTTCAGCGGCCGTCGTACCCCGCGGTCGGCATCGACAGGCGGCGATGGACCCGGGCCTTCATCTGGGCGTCGTACGACGGTTCCGCGCTCCCGACCGTCTCGATCCGTACGCCGCGGCGGGCGCACTCGGCGGTGAACTCGTCGACAGAGGCGAGGGCTCGCTCCAGGACGCGGTGGCTCGGCGCGACGAACAGGTCGACGAGGCCCGCCTCGACATCGGCCCACAGGGTGTGATGGTCGGGGCGCAGACCGCGGACGAGCAGCTCCCGGGTGACGACATAGCCGCGCTCGGCGGCCCAGCGGGCGCACATCGCGTGCTGGCTGCGGGAGTCGACGAGGAAGGGGTCCACGTCGAGTTCCTCCAGGGGCGTCAGGCTCGCGATGGCCGTGACGCGGACTGTGGTGGGCATGGCGGAGGCGCTGCGCGCGTTGGTCATGGCGTCCCCCTCACCTCCGGGTTTCGCCGCCGACCCTACTCCTGCCCGTAGGCTCGGGGGGAGTCGCGCGAAGGAGGCAAAGAAGTGCCGGTGGAGATCACCTGGTGGGGGCACGCCACCTGCACGCTGGCGGACTCCGGCACACGCGTGCTCACCGACCCGCTCTTCGCACGCCGGCTCGCGCATCTGCGGCGCAGGCGCGGGGCGCCGCCCCCACCCGAGGCGGCGGTCGCGGACGCGGCATTGGTCTCGCATCTGCACGCCGACCATCTGCATCTGCCGTCCCTGCAGCGGCTCGCGCCGGGCACGCTGCTGCTGGTGCCCAAGGGTGCGCCGCTCGCGGTGCCCGCACTGCGCAGGCTGGACCATCTGCGGCTCACCGAGGTCGCACCCGGGGACCGGACACAGGTCGGTGACCTGGTGGTACGTGCCGTATCGGCGCGGCACGACGGGCGGCGGCTGCCGGTCGGACCGCACCGCGCACCCGCGCTGGGCTTCGTGATCGAGGGCGAGGCCCGCACGTATTTCGCCGGGGACACCGGTCTGTTCGAGTCGATGGCCGAGGAGGTCGGACCGGTCGACGTGGCGCTGCTGCCGGTCGGCGGATGGGGACCGTTTCTCGGCGAGGGGCACCTGGACGCGGGGCGAGCCGCGCAGGCGCTGGCCCAGCTGATGCCGAGAAGCGCGGTGCCGGTGCACTACGGCACGTACTGGCCGATCGGGATGGACGGCGTGCGCCCCCATGAATTCCATGCGCCGGGCGATGAATTCGTGCGCCTGGCCGCCGAGCATGCGCCCCAGGTGGCGGTGCACCGGCTCGAGCACGGCGAGAGCGTACGGCCGGAGGTCGCGCGGTGACACTGCTGCCCACGTTCTCCGCGCTGTCCGCCACGAGCGCGGCCCCGGTGATATTCGTGTCGGCCACGGGGGCGGCCGTGACGCCGGAGAGCACGCAGCAGGCGATCGGCTATCCGTCGCTGTTTCTGCTGGTGCTGATCGGCGCGCTGGTGCCGGTGGTGCCGACGGGGGCGCTGGTGAGTTCGGCGGCCGTGGTGGCCTTTCACCAGACGGCACCGTTCGCGCTGCTGCTGGTCTTCCTGGTGGCCGCGCTCGCGGCGTTCCTCGGCGACGTCACGCTCTACTGGCTCGGCCGGCGCGGCATGGGTTCCAAGAACGGCTCACGCTGGCTGGAGGCCATCCGTGTGCGCGCTCCCGAGGACCGTCTCGCCCAGGCCCAGCGGAAGTTGAGCGACCACGGCGTCACCGTCCTTGTCCTGTCCCGTCTCGTCCCGGCGGGCCGCATCCCGGTGATGCTCGCCTGCCTGATGGCGAAGATGCCCCTGCGCGCCTTCGCCCGCGGCGACATACCGGCCTGCCTCGCCTGGGCGGCGACCTACCAAGTCATCGGCATCCTCGGCGGCTCCCTCTTCAGCGAACCCTGGGAGGGCGTGGTGGCAGCGGTCGTACTGACCGTGGCGATCAGCGTGGCACCGGGGGTATGGCGCAGGGTTCGCGGAACGGCGCCCGGATAGGAGCGCGGGCTGTGACATTTTGCGGCTCCGCCGCGTGGGCGTGCGCAACCACAGTGGCCCCGCAGCCACCCCACAACCACCATCACCCCAAGACGCGAGAACCCCCCACCGCCAGATCCCACAGATCCCCCCGCACCAACCCCGCCCGCTCCCAAGCCGCCCGCACCCGGGCCAACGGCTCCAACACCGGCTCCGCCGACAACACGAACGTCCCCCAGTGCATCGGCGCCATCCGCCGGGCCCCCAGGTCGACGGCGGCCCGCACAGCCTCCTCCGGATCGCAGTGGACGTCACTCAGCCACCACCGAGGGTCGTAAGCCCCGATGGGAAGCAGCGCAAGGTCGATCCCCGGATAGCGCTCCCCGATGCGTGCGAACCAGTGCCCGTACCCCGTGTCACCCGCGAAGTACAGTCGCCGCCCTTCGGGCGCCGTCAGAACCCAGCCGCCCCACAGCGTGCGGCAGGTGTCGCTGAGGCTTCGTTTGGACCAGTGGTGCGCGGGGACGAAGTCGAAGCGCACGCCGTCGAGTTCGGCCGCCTCCCACCAGTCCAGCTCGGTGACATGGCTGAACCGGCGACGCCGGAACCAGCGCCCGAGCCCGGCCGGCACGAACACCGGTGTGTCGCGCGGGAGTCGGCGCAGCGTCGGCGCGTCCAGGTGGTCGTAGTGGTTGTGGCTGATGACGACCGCGTCGATGCGCGGCAGCGCGCTCCAGGCCACGCCGACCGGGGTGACCCGGACCGGGGTGCCGAGTATCTTGCGGGACCAGACCGGATCGGTGAGGACGGTGAGCCCGCCGATGCCGATCACCCAACTCGCGTGCCCCGCCCAGGAGACGGCGACGGTGTGCGCGTCCACCCGCGGCAGCGGCTCCGGCGCGAAGGGCAGTGCCGGAACGTCCGCGAGCGCCTCGGGCCCCGGCCGCAGCGCCCCCTCGCGGGCGAACCGCGCGAAGGCCCGCAGCCCCGGCAGCGGCGCGGTCAGCCGGTCGGCGAACGACCGCGGCCACACACGACTCTCGCCGAGCGGACGGGGCTCGGCGAGAGGGAGGCGAGGAGAGTGAGGAGAGTGAGGAACGGCGGATGGCGGGTGATGCCCCGCCACCGGTGCCGAGGAGGAGTCCGGATCGTCGCCGTCCTGCGTGCTCGTGCTCGTCGTCGACTGGGACTGCTGCGTCATCGAGGAGGCTCCCATCGCTGAGCGTCGTCGCGGAGATCGTCGAAGGCCGACCCCAGAAGGGTCAACGCGCGTTGCACCTGCGGCAGTTCCAACGGTGTGGGAGACGTGAGGCATTCCCCCCGCTCCTCATCGGTGGCCCCGAGCAGCGGCCCCGTCCCCAGCCGCACCCGAAGCGCCCCGAGGTCGTCCCCGAAGCGGTGGCCGCCCGGCGCGGGCATACCGAGCCGGGCGGTGAGGAAGTCCTCCAGTTCCTGTGCGTCGCCGACGTCGTGCACGGTGAGCGCGGAACGCAACGGGCCGAGATCCACGTACAGATGTCTCCCGGCCTGCGGCGGCCGCGCGAGGGCCCCGGCTCCGACCACCGCGCGGTGCGCCGCGAAGGCCACGCGCGCGTGCAGGCGTACCGCGGCCGTCAGTCGTTCGGTGATCCCGTCGGGCTCGCCGAGCGCGTACCCGGCCGCCGCGGCGACCGGTTCGGCGACCCGGGCGCCCAGCGCGGTGAGTACGTCGAGGACGCGGGCGCGCAGCCCGGCGCCCGCGGCGGTGTCCGGGAAGCGGGCCACCGCGGCGGGCCAGCTCTCCGGCAGGAAGGCACCCGAGAGGTCCGTGACGACGGTGACCTCGTCGGGGAGCATCTCGGCGGGGCTCAGCAGCACGGTGTCGTGCGGCTGATGCAGGGTGTCGCGCCAGGTCTCGTCGCTGACCACGTGCAGCCCCTCACCCACCGCGGCCTCGACGGTCTCATGCACCACCTCGGGCGGCGCGACGGTGGCGGTCGGGTCGTCGGCGACGGAGAGCACGAGCAGGCGTGGGTCGCCGCCTTCGGCACGGACTCTGCGGACGGTCTCCAGGAGGGCGTACGGATCCGGCAGGCCGCCGCACTCCGCGGGCGTCGGGACATGGAACGCGGACCTGCCGAGCAGGCGGACCTGCGGAGCCCACCACGCGGCGCAGGGGCGCGGCACGAGGACGTCGCCGCCGAGAGCGCCGGTCAGCGCGAGAAGCAGTGCGGGGGCGCCGGGGGCGGCGACCACCCGGTCGCGTTCGGCGGCGAGGCCCCGTCGGGTCCAGTAGCCGCAGGCGGCGTCGAGGAGCGCGGGGGCGCCGCCGGAGGGTGCTGCCTCGGCGCGGTCCGCGGCCGCGGCGAGTACGGCCCGCAGCTCCGGCAGCACGGGCAGACCCTGATCGGGAATCGGCGGGCCGTAGCGGACCGGCCCGTGCCCTTCCGGAACCGTCCGCCGCATAGGTGCCTCCGCGCAGTCCGTGGTGCCATGCCCTGTCGCCAGTGCGTTCACTCAGTGGCCCGTGCCGTGCCGTGCCTTCGTCCCTCGTACGGTCCCGGCCGCGCCGCTCACCGGGTCAGTGGTCGGCGGCCGCGCGCTTGTGGAGTACGCGGTGGACGGCCGCGGCCAGCGCGCCCGCGATGAGGACACTGCCGGCGACCAGGGCCGGGACGGACCCGGTGAAGGCGGCGCCCTCACCGGCGCGCACCCCGTACTGGACACCGACGGGACGCTCCTCCGTGCCCGGACGCTCCTCCGTTCCAGGACGCTCCTCCGTTCCAGGACGCTCCTCCGTTCCAGGACGCTCCTCCGTGTCCGCTCGCTCCCCTGTTCCCGATGCCTCCCCCGTGCCCGGACGCTCCACCGTCCCCGCTCCCTCCTCCGTGCCCAGTCCCTCCTCCGTGTCGGGGCGCTCCTCCGTGTCCGCTCCCTCCCCTGTTTCCGATGCCTCCCCCGTGCCCGGACGCTCCACCGTCCCCGCTCCCTCCTCCGTGCCCAGTCCCTCCTCCGTGTCGGGGCGCTCCTC
>NZ_JBEZLR010000124.1:0-13935 GCF_040652275.1 Streptomyces sp. NPDC048275 | reverse complement strand
CCTCCGTGTCCGCTCCCTCCCCTGTTTCCGATGCCTCCCCCGTGCCCGGACGCTCCACCGTCCCCGCTGCCTCCCCCGTCCCCGGTCCCTCCTCCGTGCCGGGACGCTCCACCGTGCCCGCTCCCTCCTCCGTCTCGGGACGCTCCTCCGTGCCCGCTCCCTCCCCTGTTCCCGACCCCTCCACCGTCCCCGGACGCTCCACCGTCCCCGGACGCTCCTCGGTGCCCAGTCCCTCCCCTGTTCCCGATCCCTCCCCCGTTCCGGGACGCTCCACCGTTTCTTGAGCGGCACTGGAGGTGCGCGCCACGGTGTACGAGGCGGTCCACGGCTCTTGCCGACCGCCCGGCTCCACGGGACACACCCCGTCGACGCCCCACTCGGACTCAGGGCCCACCGCGTCGGAGCCGCCGTCGGCGTTCCCGCCGGACGGGATACGGGCCGTACCGCGGTACTCCGCGAGCGCTGCACTCGCCGTACTCGCCGTACTCGCCGTACTGGCCGCGCTCTCGTCGTCGCCCGTGACCCGGCGCAGCTGGATCGTGCCCTCCTCGAAGCCCTGCGAGGTGGCGTCGATGAATTCGGGCGGTGATTCGCCGATCGCGTCGCAGGTGACGGAGACGGTGACGATGCCGCCGGGTTCGACGGAGCGCGGTTCGACCTCCGCGCCCGGATCCGCGAACGCGGCCGAGGCGGCGGCGCCCAGCGCGACACCGGCCAGGGCTGTGGCGGTCAGGACACGGGCGGTGCAACGCATGGGCTGGGCTCCTTCGGAGTGACTCTGAAGGGGGGCACAGCCGTCGTGCCCCCGGGCCCATCACAGCCCGCCCACCCGCCGGGCGCGCGCGGCCGGGCACCATTCGCGGGACACGGACGCCCGAGTGGGTGACACGGGGTCGGTCAGTTCGACAGGGAGACCAGTTCCCCCTCCAGGCCGCGTCCGCGCTTGTCCACGACGGCCGAGGCGACGTCGGACAGTTTGCGCTGGGTGCTCTGCGAGATGCGGCGCAGCACCCCGAAGGCCGCGTCCGCGTCGCAGCCCAGGACATGCATGACGATGCCGCACGCCTGGTCGACGACGGGCCGGGTGCGCAGCGCGGTGCCCAGCTGGTCGAGCTCGGTGAGCGCGGCGCGGTAGGAGCGGTCGCGGACCAGGCAGGTCACGGCGAGGTCGCCGAGGGCGCGGGCGGGGCCGTGCGGGGCGTCGTCGAGAGCGCCCGGCCGGAAGCTGTAGAGGCTGAGGGTCACGGTCAGGCCGGAGCGGCGGAAGGGGATCGTCACACTGGAGCGCACGCCCGAGTCGAGGGCCATCGCGCGGTACGCCGGCCAGCGCTTCTCGCGCAGCAGGTCCGCCGAGTCGACGGGCCCACCGCGTTCCAGCGCGGCCGGGATCGGCCCGTCGCCGGAGCGGAGCTGGACCGAGACGAGTCCGGCGAGATCGGGGTGGGTCACCGCGGCGGGCCGTTCCGGACCCTCCTCGGAGACCAGGCAACTGGCGCCGCAGCAGTCGGGTGTGCAGCGGGTGGCCTGTTCGGCGAGCTCCGACAGCCGCCTTCCCTGCTCGAGTTGACCGGTGTCCTGCATGGGTCACACCTCCTCTCCCCGCGCCTTCCCGCTCACCTGCACAGAAAACGACTTCCACGGGTTACGCCCGTCCCGCACCCGGAACCCGTCCCCCGGGTTACGTTCATCCCATGGCGCAGACGGACGAATTCGGTGAAGAACTCGCGGATTTCGTACGCCGCGTGTCCGAGCTCAAGACGGCGCGTGCCGTGCCGGCCGACGACCTGCCGACGGTGCTCGACGCGGCGATCTTCGAACTCGACCATGTGGCAGGCCAGTTGTGGCCCTGGTACGAGCGCCTGTCCGCGGGCGGGCCGCCCGGAGTCGCCTCGGTCGACCGCCAGGAACAGCAGCTCCTCAAGGCCCTCTTCCAGCGGGTTCCGGTGCCCGTCGCGCTGGTGGACCGCGAGACGGTGGTGCGCAGGCTGAACTTCGCGGCGACCTCCTTCACCGGTGTCCGGGCGGGCTATGCGACGGGGCGGCCGCTGACGGGGTTCCTCGCGCATGCCGACCGCGCCGCGTTCCGCTCGCAGACGGCGGCGGTGGCGCGTGGCGAGGGCGACCGCAGCCTCACCGTTCACGTCCAGCGACACCCCTCGGTGCCGGTGCGCGCGACCCTCACCGCGCTGCGGCCCAGCGGCGAACCCCGGACCGCCGTCCTCGTCGTCCTGCAGCCCGCGAGCTCCCGGGTGCCGCCGGACGAGAACGTGCCGGGTCCGCTGCCGAGCCTCACCGAGACGACACGGCACGCGGCGCTGATGGATCTGCTGGACACCATGACCACGGCGCTGCTGAGCGCCCCCGCCGGGGATCCGTCCGCGGTGCTGGACCGGGCGGCCGGGGTGCTGCACGGGCGGTTCGCGGACTGGGTGGTGGCCGACTCGGGTTCGGCGCGGCTGACCCGTACGACCGTGCTGGGCCCTTTCGACGGTGCCGAGGAGGTGGCGGCGGTGGCCGCACAGGATCCCGCTGTGTGCCCCCTCGTCGTCGAGGCGGCACGCGGCGGATCCACGGCGCTGCAGGTGCGCCCCGAGGATCCGGACGCCTTCGGCCGTGACACCTCGGGCGCCCCCGTACTCGTACGCGCGAATGCGACGTCGCTGCTGTGCGTGCCCCTGATCACCGCGTCCGGTCCCGTGCGGGGGGTGTTGACGCTGTTCCGCAGCGGCGCCCGGCTGGCGTTCTCGATGGCCGAGGCGCAGGCGATGGACATGATGTCCCGTCACATAGCGCTGGCGATGAACGAGCGGTAGGGGGCGCCCCGTCAGGGGCGCGGGGAACGGCGCGACGAGCCACAATGGCCCCGCACCCTCCCCACGCCTCCTCCCCGCTCCCCCTTCCCCACCCCGGCGGAGCGCTTACGCCGCGTCGCGCATGACCTCGTTGCGCAGCCGCCTGCACGAGCGGCTGATCAGCCGCGAGACATGCATCTGGGAGATGCCGAGCTGTTCGGCGATGCGGTTTTGGGTCATGTCGCCGAAGAACCGCATGTAGAGGATGGCGCGTTCACGCTCGGGCAGGGCCCGCAGCCGGGGCTTGACGGCCTCGCGGTCGATGACGACGTCGAGGGCCGGATCGGGTGAGCCGAGGGCGTCGCTGAGCGAGTATCCGTCCTCGCTGCCGGGGAGTTCGGCGTCGAGGGAGAGCGCGGTGAAGCTCTCCAGGGCCGCCAGGCCGGTCAGGACGTCCTCCTCGCTCATCCGGGCGTGCTCGGCGATCTCGGCGACGGTGGGCCTGCGGCCCGACACGGTCCCCGACAGTTCCTGGCCGGCGGACCGCACGCGGTTGCGCAGGTCCTGGACGCGGCGCGGCACATGGACGGTCCACATGTGGTCGCGGAAGTGCCGTTTGATCTCACCGGTCACGGTCGGCACGGCGTAGCTCTCGAAGGCGCTGCCGAGCTCGGGGTCGTATCGGTCGACGGCCTTGACCAGGCCGAGCGCGGCAACCTGGCGCAGATCCTCTAAGTTCTCGCCGCGGCTGCGGAACCGGCCCGCGAGCCGGTCGGCCATCGGCAACCAGGCCTCGACGATCTCCGCACGGAGTGCGTCGCGCTGTTCGCCCGGGGGGAGCGTGGCGAGCCTGCGGAATGCCTCCGCGGTGTCGGGGGCGTCGTCGTGCGGATGATTCTTCGCACTCACTCGATTTCCCATGGTACGTCGTAACTCCCTTGCAGGTGCCTTGGGTTGGACGGTCACCGTGGGAGCACGCGGGGGCCCGGACGGGCACACCCGTGGCGAGGACTTCCCCGCTCCCACGGACGTGCCTCCTGTCCGAAGCACTGTGATTGCGCCTGCCCCGCCGTATGCGCGGCAAACAACGGGCGCGGCTCTCGTCCGCGGCAGCATGGGCCGCGGACTCGGGGGTACTGCGGGCGACGGCAGCCGATACATCCGTACCCCCGGCAGCCGGGGAACTCAGGAAAGGCCCACAGCCATGGCTGATTTCGTGAGGGAAGTCATGACGCCAGGCGTCGTCGCGGTCCGCCCGGACGCCTCGCTCGTCGAAGCCGCGCAGCTGATGCGCGCCCAGGACATCGGCGACGTCCTGGTGGCCGGCGACCACCAGGTCATAGGGGTGCTCACGGATCGCGACATCACGGTGCGCGCCGTCGCGGACGGTGCCGATCCGCTGACCGTGAGCGCCCACGCGGTGTGCACTCCCCACCCGGTGGTCGTCGGGCCCGACGACGCCGTGTCCGAAGCGATACGGCTGATGCGCGACCATGCCGTGCGCCGGCTGCCGGTCATCGAGGACGGGCACCCGGTGGGCATGGTGAGCCTCGGCGACCTGGCCGTCTCCCAGGATCCCGGCTCGGCGCTCGCCGACATCAGCCGTGCCGGGCCGGAGGGGTGGCCGGGCACGCCCCTCGCGTGAGCGGCACCGGGCGCGGTCACCGCCCGTGCGAGGCCGCACCACCGGGCCCCGGCGGTGAGCGCACCTTCCGGCGCGGCGCGATGCACCGCGATGCACTGCGCCGCACCGCGATGCACTGCGCCGCACCGCCATGCACTGCGCCGCACTGCGCCGCGCGCCCGGGCAGCAAGTGCGGCCGCGCCGAAGGGGTGTTCTTCGCGCCGGTCAGTCTTCTCCGGGCCCCCGCTCCCGGGCTCCCTCGCGCGTCCGGCCCGCCGCGACCGGACGGCGTGGATGGCGGCGCAGGTACTCGCCCTCCAGCTGCGCCATGCGCAGGTTGTGGGTGCGCAGCGCGTCGTTCGAACCGTGGAGCAGCGTGTCGTGGCGCGTGCGGTGGATCGTCTCCAGCTCTTTCATCAGCTGCTGGTCGTCCAGCCGCTCAGGGTCGACTCCGGTCATGGTGATACCCCGCTCGTCGTGTCCTGCGGCGCGGTCCGGTGCCCGACGGGGAGGCGCTGCCCCGCGGGGTACCCGAGCGGCGTCCGGGAGGGAGCCATGGATCTCGCCGTCCTCCCTCCACTCTACGAACATCCGGGGTCCCGGGCCTCCGGGAAGTGCCCGCGAGCCCAGGACCAGGGCCTGTCCGGCGGATCAAGTCGCAGGAAATCGGCGGCGCCCTATAAACGCTGGTGAGCGGGGTCTGGTGCGTCCAACTGCAAGGCGGAGGAGGGCGTCGACGCGATGGGGGTCCCCCCTGTTCGAGCGAAGCCGAGAACTTGGGGGAGTCGGCAACCGACGACAACGCCGCAGATGGGCGTGCCAGACCCCTCGTCTGCGGCATCCGCCGGACAGGCCCTAGCGGGCCCGCTCCACCCGCCGCTCGTCCCACACCGGCTCCGTCGTCTCCCGCAGCCGGCCGTCGGAGCCGAAGACCAGATAGCGGTCGAAGGAGCGGGCGAACCAGCGGTCGTGCGTGACCGCGAGGACCGTCCCCTCGTACGCCTCCAAGCCCTCCTGGAGGGCCTCCGCCGACTCCAGGTCGAGGTTGTCGGTCGGCTCGTCCAGCAGCAGGGCCGTTGAGCCCTCCAGCTCCAGCAGAAGGATCTGGAAGCGGGCCTGCTGGCCGCCCGAGAGCTTGTCGAAGCGCTGCTCGGCCTGGGCGGTCAGCTCGTAGCGGCGCAGCCGCGACATGGCGGCGCCGCGGTCCTGGGCGTGCTCGGTCCACAGGATGTCGAGAAGCGCGCGGCCCTCCAGCTCCGGGTGGGCGTGCGTCTGAGCGAAGTGCCCGGCGACGACCCGCGCGCCGAGCTTCCACTCGCCGGTGTGCGCGACGGTGCCGCCGGCGAGCAGGCGCAGGAAGTGCGACTTGCCGGAGCCGTTGGACCCGAGCACGGCGACCCGTTCGCCGTAGAAGACCTCCAGGTCGAACGGGTTCATCAAGCCGGTGAGCTCAAGTCCCTTGCAGGTGATGGCCCGTACGCCCGTACGCCCGCCGTGCAGTCGCATCCTGATGTCCTGCTCGCGCGGCGGCTCCGGAGGCGGGCCCGCCTCCTCGAACTTCCTGAGCCTGGTCTGCGCGGCCTGGTAGCGCGAGGCCAACTCATGGCTGATGGACGCCGCCTGACGAAGATTCAGCACCAGCTTCTTCAACTGCGCGTGCTTCTCGTCCCAACGCCTGCGCAGCTCCTCGAAGCGCGCGAATCGCTCCCGCCGGGCCTCGTGGTACGTCGCGAAGCCGCCGCCGTGCACCCAGGCGTCGGCGCCGGTCGGGCTGGGCTCGACGCTCACGATCTTCTCGGCGGCGCGAGCGAGGAGCTCGCGGTCGTGCGACACGAACAGGACGGTCTTGCGGGTCTCCTTGAGCCGCTCCTCCAGCCAGCGCTTCCCGGGGACGTCGAGATAGTTGTCCGGCTCGTCGAGGAGCAGCACCTCGTCCGTGCCACGCAGCAGCGCCTCGAGCACGAGCCGCTTCTGCTCTCCTCCGGAGAGCGTCCGCACCTGGCGCCACTGCGCCTTCTCGTACGGGATGCCGAGCGCGGCCGTGGTGCACATGTCCCAGAGCGTCTCGAACTCGTATCCGCGGACCTCGGCCCAGTCGGAGAGCGCCTGGGCGTAGCGCAGCTGGGCCGCCTCGTCGTCGACGGTCATGATCGCGTGCTCGGCCACGTCGACGGCTTTCGCGGCTTCTCGGATCCGGGGCGACGCCACGGACACGAGCAGGTCCCGTACGGTCGTCTCGTCCCGGACCGACCCCACGAACTGCCGCATCACTCCCAGTCCGCCTCCGACGGTGACCGTCCCCCCGTGCGGTTTCAGCTCCCCGGAGATCAGCCGCAGCAGCGTCGTCTTGCCCGCGCCATTGGGGCCCACCAGGGCGACGACGGCCCCTTCCCCCACCCGGAACGACACGTCGCCGAGCAACGCCCTCCCGTCGGGGAGGTAGTACTCAAGGTGCGCGGCTTCGAGGTGTCCCATGGGGAGGCATTCTCCGGGGAGGAGGGGTACTGGGCAAACTCATATCCGGGAGCGCTCTCCGGGGGCGGTCCGGGACCCCCATGACGGGCTGGGACACCTGGCAGGGGTCCAGGGGGCGCAGCGCCCCTGGCGGGGGTCTGGGGGCGGAGCCCCCAGGAACGGATGGGACGGGTAGGGGCGGCGGGGGCGAAACCCACCCCCACCTGGGTACCCGCACCCCATGCCCCTCACCCCAGACATCGACCTCACCATCCACCCCCCGGGCCCCCACACACTCCGCAACCGCCTCCTGGCCGCCGACTCCCGCCTCTTCCGGGCGGTCGCCACCCGTCACTGGCCAGGATGCGACCGCCTCCTGCCCAGGCTCAGTCACAGCGCGAACCACGGCGCCCTATGGTTCGCCACGGCGACAGCCCTCGCAGTGACCCGCACCCCAAGGGCCCGCCGAGCAGCCGCAAGGGGCCTCGCCTCGCTGACCCTCGCCTCCGCGACGATCAACACCCTCGGCAAACGCACGGTACGCCGCCCCCGCCCGCCCCTGGGCCCGGTCCCCCTGGCCCGGCAGCTGAAGCGGCAGCCGATCACCACCTCGTTCCCGTCCGGCCACTCCGCGTCGGCCGCCGCCTTCGCCACGGGCGTGGCACTGGAGTCGCGCGGCTGGGGCGCCGCGGTGGCGCCGCTCGCGACGGCGGTGGCGCTGTCCCGCGTCTACACCGGCGCCCATTTCCCGAGCGACGTCCTCGCGGGCGCGGCCCTGGGCGCGGCCGCCGCGTACGCCGTACGGGGCCTGGTCCCGACCCTCGACCGGCTCGCACCCTCCACCCCACCCACCGGCCCGCCCCGCGCGCCCGCGCCCCCGCCCGCCCTCACCAACCTTTCCCTGACTACCCATCAGTCCATATCTCAAGATCCAGGTCTCATCATTCGACATGCGCGCGTACGGTGATGCGTACCGTCCTCGCGAGGCGCCGCTCAGCGACTTCGCGAGGCAAGTTCGTCCACCGCGAAGGGAACGGTCATGTCGAAGTCGCAGGAGACCGCCGTCTACACGCACGGCCACCACGAGTCCGTGCTGCGTTCGCACACCTGGCGCACCGCCGCCAACTCGGCGGCGTACCTGCTCGACTCCCTGAAGCCGCACATGAAGATCCTGGACATCGGCTGCGGCCCGGGCACCATCACCGCCGACCTGGCGGAGCTGGTTCCCGACGGACATGTCACCGCCGTCGACCACGCACCGGGGATCCTGCCGCAGGCCCGTGCCGTGGCGACCGAACGCGGCCTGGACAACGTCGAGTTCGCGGTCGCGGACGTGCACGCGCTGGAGTATCCGGACAACACCTTCTGCGTGGTCCACGCGCACCAGGTACTGCAGCACGTGGGCGACCCGGTGCAGGCGCTGCGCGAGATGTACCGGGTCACCAAGCCGGGCGGCTTCATCGCCGTCCGGGAGGCGGACTGCTCGGCCATGATCTGGTATCCCGAGGTACCGGGCATGACCGACTGGCAGGACCTGTATCGGCGCGTCGCCCGCGCCAACGGGGGCGAGCCGGCCGCCGGCCGCCGTCTCAAGTCGTGGGCGCTGGCCGCGGGGATCAGGGACATCACGGCCACATCGAGCACATGGACGTTCACCACCGAGGACGAGCGCGAGTGGTGGAGCGGGCTGTGGGCGGATCGCACGCTGGCCTCGACGTACGCGGACCGCGCCACGGAGGGCGGCCACGCGACCACCGAGCAGCTGCGGGCCGTGTCGGAGGCGTGGCGGGAGTGGGGGCGGCAGGAGGACGGCTGGTTCTCCGTACTGCACGGAGAGGTTCTCTGCCGAAAGGAAGCGTGAGCCGCCCGCTTCGGGAAACCCGGCAAGCAGGAGGTACACATCATGGTTCCCATCCTGCTGGTACTGCTGCTGGCACTGATCCTCTTCGGTGCCGGATTCGCGGTAGACCTTCTCTGGTGGATCGCACTGGTGGTTCTCGTGGTGTGGTTGCTGGGATTCCTGCTCCGCGGCACGAACGCGGCAGGGACCCGGGGCCGCTGGTACCGGTGGTAGATCCACGTCCTGAGAAGTCGACGTGACAGTCGAGGACAGGTCGCGGTCCGAGGTCCGGATTCCGGTCCTCGGACCGCGGGACCGGTCACAACAGATCGCGTTTTCGGTCTGTCTACGAACCGATCTCGTCCCCCGTCCGCCCCGACTAGGCTCGTCCCCATGGAGATTCTGGGAGCCACGCTGCGTATCTGCGTCGACGACCTGGAGGCTTCGGTCCCCTTCTACGAGAGACTGGCGGGCGGGCGCGCCCTGCGGTTCGAGCGCGGAGGCGTGTCCGTCGCCGCGGTCGGCTGTTTCCTGCTGATGAGTGGACCCGAGGCCGAGCTGGACATCCTGCGCAAGGTCGCCGCGACCATCGCCGTCAAGGATGTCGATGAGGCCCATCGGGTGCTCAGCGAGTCCGGAGCCCTCATTCTGGCGGGGCCGGTGCCCACACCCGTAGGGCGCAACTTGATCGCCAGACACCCCGACGGGGCGGTGTACGAGTACGTGGACCGCCGCGCCGCGGAGTAGTCCCCCGTCCTCATCAGGGGCGGCTCAGCACAGGCTTGTCCGCCCCCGTCACTCGACCGACGGCCGCATCCGGAAGTCGTGCCGCTCCGGCAACGGCTCGTCGGTCAGCCGAGCCCACAACTCACCGATCCCCTCCGCTCCCTCCCGGAGATCGGCCACCTCGAACCCCGCGTCGAAGGCGGCCCGCACGCCTTCCTGGTCCCCCTCGGCAAGAAGCAACTCCGCCTCGATCAGCCGGAATCGACCGCGTGAACGCGTAGCGGGCCGCAACCGCTCCCGGGCCCCCCGCGCATCCGCCGTACGCCGCCCCGCGAGCAGCGCGCCTACGGCCTCCCGGCCGAGCGCGGCCGTAGCCGCGGTCCAGGCCTCCCCGTCATCACGCCGCTCCTGACACAGATCGTCGAAGGCCTCAGCGTATCGATTGGCTGCCCGTTCCCGGTTGTCGGCCTGCTGATCCGCGACGGCCAGACAGCGCAGCAACGGCCAGAGCGACGGAGCGAGTTCCAGCGCGCGCTCCCAGCTGCGCACCGCCTGCGCCAGATCTCCGGCGTGCCACTGGGCCACGCCGAGGTGGTACTCGGTGAGCGGCTGCGCGGGCGCCGTCTCCAGCCATGTCCCGCCAGCGCGGGGCGACCAGGGTCTGACCGGGCGGCCCGGCACGCCGCGGCTCGGGAAAGGCGCCGGACCGCAGCAACTCCGCCCACGGCGCCTGCGCCTCACCGAGCGTGGACTCGTCGAACGGCGTACCCGGCGCCTTGTAGCAAAGGCGTAGGTGCCGTCGGGACGGTCAGCGGGAGCGGGGCATCTCCGCGGTGATCGCCCACCGCTCGTGATCCCGCCAGGCCCCGTCGATGTAGATGAAGTCCGGGGAGAAACCCTCCCGCCGGAAACCGCACCGTCGGGCGAGCGCGATGGAGGCGGCGTTCCCCGGCTGGACATTGATTTCGAGCCGGTGCAGACCCATCGTCCCGAAGGCGTAACGGACGACCAGCCCGAGCCCTTCGCCCATGAGCCCCCGCCCCGCGGCGTGCGCGAAGGCGCCGTACCCCAGTGCCCCGCACAGGAAGCCGCCCTCGACGATGTTGTTGATGTTGATGAAGCCCGCGATGGCTCCGCCGTCCCGTTCGCAGACCAGGAACCCGGCCTTCGTCGGATCCTCGATGAGCCTGCGCGCGTACACGGCATAGGCATCCGCGCTGCCGGGCGGGAAGAGCCAGGGCTGGTGCAGTGCCTTGCTCTCCCGGGCCCGGGCGGTGAACTCGGCACCGTCCTCGTACGCGAAGCGCCGAATGCCCACGCGGGGGCCCACGACGAGATACTCGGAGGCGTTCTCAGGCATCCCGACACAGTACGCGAACAGGCGTGGCCCGCTCATGGCCATTACGCGAGCGCCGGCTCATCCAATGTCAAAGTCCCAGCGTCCGCGTCGAGTTCGGCCCCGACTCCGAACGGAATCGTCAGTGCCCCCTCACAGTGCCCGAACCCGAAGTTCTCGACGACGGGTACTCCCAGCCCGACCAGGCGGTCGGCGAACACCGTGCGGAGCTTCTCGTACGGGCCGCAGTCCACCCACGAACCGAGCGCGATCCCGGCGACCGCGTCGAGCCATCCGGCGCGCAGCAGTTGGGTGAGGATCCGGTCCAGCCGGTAGGCCTCCTCGCCGATGTCCTCGATCAGGAGCAGCCCGCCGCGGGCGGAGGTACGCGCGTGCGGGGTGCCGAGGTCGGCGGCCAGCAGGCTCACACAGCCGCCGAGGGTGACTCCCCGCGCCCGGCCCGGGACCAGAGCGGTACCCGAACCCGACGTGAGGGCGCGGACCGTCTCCGGCTCGAAGAGCGTCGCCCGTAGCTGCTCCTGCGCCCGCGCGTTCTTGAGGAAGTCGAGGGCGGCCACCATCGGACCGTGCAGGGTCACCAGCCCCGCCCGGTTCGCGAACGCCTCGTGCAGCGCCGTGATGTCGCTGAAGCCGAGGAACACCTTGGGCCCCGCGGCGCGTATGGCGTCCCAGTCGAGGAGGTCGACCATGCGCTGGGCGCCGTATCCGCCGCGGGCGCAGAGCACGGCGGCCACGTCCGGGTCGCACCAGGCGGCCTGGAAGTCGGCGGCCCGGTCGGCGTCGGTGCCCGCGAGGTAGTTGAACTCGGGGTGCCGGTCCAGGACATGGGGGGCCACGACGGGCTCGAGGTCCCAGCCGCGCAGAATGTCGAGGCCCGCCTCCAGCCGCTCCTCGGGTACGGGACCGCTGGGCGCGACGACTGCGACGCGGGCCCCGGGGGCGAGGCGGGCGGGACGGGTCAAGGGCTTCACTGAGCGGACTCCACAGTTGATACGGGCTTCACAGGGGCGGACTCCACAGGCGGTACGGCGGGCCGCACAGGGACGGACTCCACAGGCGACACGACACGCTTCACTTGAGCAGCTCCAGGTTCGGAACACCGGGCGGGTTCACACCGAAGACCTGTGCGTACAGCGCGAGTTCGGACTCCAGGACCCGCACCATCGTGTCGGCCCGCCGGAACCCGTGCCCCTCGCCCTCGAAGGCGATGTAGGCATGCGGCACCCGCCGGCCGGCCGACCCCGCCAGCCTGGCCAGGAACCGTTCGCACTGCACCGGCGGACAGATGACGTCGTCGAGGCCCTGGAGCAGCAGAAAGGGCGCGGTGATGCGGTCGGCGTGCTCGGCGGGCGACCGCTCCGCGTACCGGCCCGGCACCTCGGCGAGCGGCCCGATGAGCGTCTCCAGGTACTGCGACTCGAAGTCGTGCGTCTCCCCCGAACCCCAGCCGACGAGGTCGAGGATCGGATAGAGGATGGTGCCGCAAGCGTAGACATCGGTGGCCGTCAGGGAAGCCGCCGCCGTCCAGCCGCCCGCGCTGCCCCCGCGAATGGCGAGCCGCCGCCGGTCGGCGGTGCCCTCCTCCGCCAGGGCGAGCGCGACGGCCGCGCAGTCCTCGACATCGACGACGCCCCACTGCTCGCGCAGCCGGTTGCGGTACTCCCGCCCGTACCCCGCCGACCCTCCGTAGTCGACCTCGGCGACGCCGATGCCGCGCGAGGTGAAGTAGGCGATCTCCAGGTCGAGGACGAGGGGCGCCCGTCCGGTGGGTCCGCCGTGCGCCCGGACGACGTACGGCGGCAGCTCGTCGCCGGGGGCGACATGGCCGGGGTGGTGCGGAGGGTAGATGTGCGCGTGGATCTCGCGTCCGGCGGGGCCGGTGAAGGTGCGGATCTGAGGTTCCGGGTAGTACGCGGGGTCGACCGGGTCGTCGTGGGCGGAGCCGATCACCCGGGCGTGCCCGGTGCGGGCGTCCAGTTCGACGACCTCGTACGCGCTGCGGGGGCCGGCCGCGACGCCGACGACCCGACTGCCGTGGACGGCGAGCGTCGGGGCGAACTCGGTCCAGGGGCCGACCGCGTCGACGACTTCGCCGGTCTCCGGGTCCAGTATCCCGAGCGCCGCGGCGCCCCGCCCGTGCACGACGGCGACCAGCCCGTTCTCCAGCGGCGCGAACCAGCGCTGCCCGATCTTCCACAGCGGCCCGCCGAACTCCTCCTCGCGCGGACACAGGGCGCTCTCCTCGCCGAGCCGGTAGAGGTTCCACCAGCCGGTGCGGTCACTGGCGTACAGCAGGGTGCCGTCGGCGGCCCAGTCCGCCTGGGCGATCGACTCCTCGGGGCCACCCGCGACGGGCCGCGCCGCGTGCAGTGTGCCGTACTCGGTCACGTCCGCCAGGATCAGTTCCGTACCGTCCCACGGCATCCGCGGATGGTCCCAGGCGAGCCAAGCCGCTTGGGAGCCGTCCGGTGAGAGCCGGGGGCCGGTGACGAACCGGTGGCGTCCGTCGGTGAGTTCGCGTATGGCGTCCTCGTCCTGCGCCGCCGAGCCGTCCAGCGGCACCGCCACGACGACCCGTCGTACCTCGGTGGGCCCCTCCCCGGTGAACTCCTCGAGTACGCACCACACTTCACCCAGCTCGGGACGCAACTGCGGGTCCACCCAGCGCAGTCCGCCGCCCACGGGTGAGACCGGCGTCAAAGGGCGTGGCTCGCCGCCGACTTCGTACCCGTACAGCCGCTGGTCGGCAAAGTTGACGAACACCACGAACGGCCCCTCGGGGCGCATCTGCCCGGCCCAGGCCCGGCCGCCGTACTCGATCACCCGGCTGCGGACGTTCCACGGCGCGGGCAGCACCGACTCCTCCGTGCCGTCGGTCCTGCGCCGCACCAGCGTGCGCCGGCCGCCCTCCGCCGGGCGGGGTTCGGTCCACCAGGCCTCCTCGCCGACGAAGCCCACGAATTCGGGGAACCCGTCGTGCGCGGCGGCAAGTGCCGCGTCGATGGGCGAGGGCCACGATCCGTACGCCACAGTCCGCATCCGGTCCCCCTAGTACTCCAGTTGTAGATCGCGATCTTCATGCCTGAGTGGCTTGTCGCTGGTAGTGGCTGTCCTGGGATCGGGCCTGGTGGCGGCGTCGCCA
>NZ_JBEZLR010000123.1:0-28190 GCF_040652275.1 Streptomyces sp. NPDC048275 | reverse complement strand
CTCCGCCTTGCAGTTGGACGCACCAGACCCCGCTCACCAGCGTTTATAGGGCGCCGCCGATTTCCTGCGACTTGATCCGCCGGACAGGCCCTAGAAGCGGAATCCGAGGCCTGGAAACGGAGCCCGGAAAGGACCCGCCCCGGCCTGGCTCATGACACTGGGCGGCCGGGGCGGGAGTACCGACGGCACGGCTCCAGGAGGGTGGCCAATCGCCGACTTGCGTGTACGCGCACGGAAGGTGCCCTCGTACGCAGCGAGCGCCCGGCGATCCCCCTGCCCCTTAGGACAGGTCCTAGCGACCGCTAGCGCCTCGCGGCGCTGCCGTCCAACCACTCGCCCGAGTTCGCCCCGCACCTGCCCATCGCCCTGCCCACGGCGACAACGGCCATGACCACGGCCGCGCTGGCACTCCTGGACCGGCCGATGGAAAGCATCTCGGCGCCTTAGACCGGCGCGGCGGCTGCGGCCCGACGTGGGTCTGCCGGACATCCGGATGCCGAAGCCGGACGGCCTCGAGGCCACCTGCCTGCTGTCGGGACCGCTGCGGGTCGTCGTGGTCACCACCTTCGACCTCGCCGAGTACGTCTACGGCGCCCTGAACGACGGCGGCTGCGTCTTCCTGTCGAGGACGCCGGGCCGACCGTGCCGGCCGAGGCCGCCCGGAACCGCGTGGGGATCGCCGCCTGGGCCCATCACCACGGATACCGTCTCCGCGAAACATGTGCGGCCCCTGCGTTTCCACAGCACCAGGAGATCGTCCAGGTCGGACGCCTTTCCCGGCCACGTCGCCCACCCGCTGGTACCCCTTCCCCTCCCGGACACCGTGGCGTCACACCGGGCGGGAAGATTTCGGCCGTCCCCCTACGTCGCTGTTTATCCGTCGGCCCCCACCCAGGGCGCGACGCGGAAGGACGACGTGCGCCGTGTCCTTGCTCCCGCTCGACGAACTCCCCACCACGCTCCCCTCCTCCCCCTCCTCCCCCTCACCCACCCCCTCGCCCGTCCGCTCCCCCTCCACCGTCGCCCGCCTCACCCGCCTGACGGTGACCCTGCTCCCGCTCCTGCTGATCGGGGCGTGGGCGGTGGTCGACTGGCGCACCGTGCGCGACGGCGCCGCCCGGCTGGCCGGCGCCGACCCCTGGTGGCTGCTGGCCGGAATCTTCTTCACCTGCCTCGGTTGGACAGCCGCCGCATGCGTCCGGCAGGGAGCCGTACCGGAACGGCTGCCGCCCGGGCTGCTGCTCGCGTCGCAGTTCGCCGCCGGCGCCGCGAACCATGTGCTTCCGGCGAGCATCGGCGCCCATGCCGTCACCCTGCGTTTCCTTCAGGGCCGCGGCATACCTCTGGCCCGGGCCACCGCCTCGCTCGCCCTGTACTCGCTGGTCAAGCCACTGGCGAAGACGGTGGTGCTCATCGCGTTCCTCGTGGCCTTCCCCGACGTGTTGCGGCTCGGCGAACTCGTCCCGGACGACTTGACGTTGCTCCTGGCCGCCGGGGCCCTGGTGCTCGGCCCCGTCATCGCCTGCCTGCTCCTGACGGTCGTACGTCCACTGCGCCGCCCGGCACTCGGATTCGTACGCACCGCCCTGACCGAAGCGCGGCTCCTGCACACCCGGCCCAGCCGCGTCCTCCCCCTCTGGGGTGGAGCGGCCGCCACCCCACTGCTCCAGGGAAGCGTGATCGCCTCGGTCGGGTTCTCGCTCGGACTGCCGCTGTCCTGGGCGCAGGTGGTCCTCGCGCTCCTCCTCGCCAGCACCGCCGTCGGAGCCGTGCCCGCGCCGGGCGGCATCGGTCCGGTGGACGCGGCGCTGGTGTTCACCATGGTCGCCTTCGGCGCCCCGATGGACCTGGCCACGACGACCATCGTCGGCTACCGCGTCCTGACGGTCTGGGTGCCCCTCCTGCCGGGCACGCTCGTCCTCTCGGCCCTCGTCCACCGCAAGGTGCTTTGAATCCTCCCCCTGGAACGGAGATCCATGGGATCCGAGGACAAGGAATGTGGTGGCGTGGCAGGTTGTGCGTATGACGAACCGATTGCTCCCCGTACGGGTGGGTGAAGTCGAGCTGCTGGTGGAGATGGTGCCCGTGCCCGGGTCCGAACCCACGTCGCGGTTACGGGACGCGGGCCGGCAGGTCGTGGACTCCTTCGATCTCGCGCGGGACGCGGTGGTGGAGATCGCCACCTCCACTGCGCAGGCGGTCGGACGGCTCCGGGAACAGGCGGTACGGCCCGACCAGGTCGAGGTCGAGTTCGGACTGAAGTTCTCGGCACAGGGGAATGTCATCGTGGCCGGCGCTTCTGGAGAAGCCTCTTTGGTGGTGCGGATGACGTACCAGGCCCCGACCGCGGCCCCCAGGGCCTGACGCGCTGGGGCCGTGTCCCAAGAGGGGGTGGGATGAGCGGTTCACTTGGTCATCCCCGAGTCTCGGGGTGCCTCGGGCGGGTTCTCGCCGAGGACAGCTCTGCGATGGGCACGTGTTTTCAGGTGGCGCCCGGCGTCCTGATCACGGCCTGGCACGTACTGGCGAACCTCGGATGCGCCGAGGTGGGCTCCGAGGTGACGACCGATGCGCTCAACGGCTCGATGGCCTCGGCTCATGCAAAGGTCGTGGCGATCGACCCCGTATGCGACCTGGCCGTGCTGCGCCGCGCGGAACCCCTCGAAGAGTCGGTGGCGGGCTGGGCGCCGACCGACGGTGTGGAACTGCTGACCAAGGTGATGGTCAATGGTGTCCCCGAGGTGGACGACCCGGGGCACAGCTATGCGTTCCTGCATGCCACGGGCACGTGGCAGGGCTGGACGATACGGGACGGCGTGCCGCTGGGAAGGCTGTCGTCCGATTCGGTGCTGCCCGGCATGAGCGGCGCCCCGGTGGTCCGCCTCGCCGACGGACTCGTACTCGGCGTGGTGTCGGCGCGCTACAACAGCGCCGACCACTGGCTGCGCAACTCGGTTTGGGTCGCCAGGACCGAGGATCTCACCCACCTGCTGGAGGACTCCGCCCAAGTCGGCGTGCAACATCGGCTGGTGCTCGACACCTTCGACGACGAGGTGGGCACGGTGATGTCCGCGCGCGGCTCCGCCCTGGCGTCCGTCGGTCCCGCCGCGGCGGGAATCGTCGGTCCCGTCGAAGCGGCACGGGAGGCCGCCCTCGTCCTCATCGCGCTCGACGACTCGTGCCGCGGCACCGGCAGGCTGGACGACGCTGTGGAGCTGCTCGTCTCGCGTGCCTGCGGCGAAGGCTGGGATCAGCGGGAAGTCGAGGGCCTGCGGCGCAGACTCCGCCTGCTCGGCCTGGAACCGAGGGTCCTTCTACCGCGCCTTGACGACCACGAGGAGGCGGTACGCCGGTGGACGGGCACGCTCCCCGGCACTCATCCGGACCATGAGGTGTCCGGCCACGCGGCGCGCGCCTTCCTCGGCAGCCTCCGCCGTGTCCTGTGCGACGAGTTGGAGGGCGGCCTCTTCGCGGAGCTCTCCCCCGCGTGCCGCCGCTTCCTACGGGAGGCTCTGGATGACGCAGACACGATCCCCCTGTCCGGCTTCCTGCACGCATTGCTGAACCAACTGCCCCCGATCCGCAGCTCGTCGGTGCAGCCCGTACTCCTCAGTGCTCGCCCCATGGCGGCGGACAGCGCGGGCGAGGGCAGCGGTGGCGACCGGGACGACGACCGCGGCCGGACGCCGTTCGGAATCGGGCCGGTCCCGGGCCGCCCCGAACTCGCCGCGGTCGCCGTCCAGATGTCCGGCCTGCCTCCCTCGGACTCGTGCGTCACCGGCCGCGAGGAGCTCGTGGCCAGGGTGGTCGGTGCGGTCGACCGACGCATGACTCGGCATGGGGCGGCGACCGCGTTCCTGTGCGGGCAGCCGGGTGTGGGCACATCCGTCGTGGCCGTCGAAGCCGCCCGCGCGCTCACTCCCGCCTTCCCGGGCGGAGTGTTCTACGTGGATCTTCAGGGGCTGATCCCGGACGCGGACGCCCGTCCCAACGCCCGTACGGTGGTGCGGATCGTCACCGAGGCCCTGGGTCTCGATCTCGGCTCGGAGATGATGGACGACGCCCGGGCGATCGCGTCCTTTCTCGCGCAACTGCACGATCGGCGTGTCCTGCTCGTCCTCGACAACGCCCGCGACGCCGCCCACGTACGGCCCCTCGTCAAGGCGCCGCCCGGCTGCGGACTCATCGTGACCTCGCGGGACCGCGCCCAGGACTACGCCGATCCCGGACTCGTTTTCGAGGTCGGGCCGTTGGACCGGAACGCATCGGTGGAGGTGCTCACTCGATGCGCGGAGGGACGGGACTTCGGCTCCTTGGACGACGACGCGGCGGGCGCCCTGCACCGGCTGGCCCATCTGTGCGACGACGTACCCATGGCGCTGCGTATCGCCGGGGCCCGCATGATGCACCCCACGGGGCTCGCCCCCTCCTACCTCGTACAGCTGATGGAGACGGAATCGGAACGGCTGGAGGTCCTGGACTACGGCGACCGGCCCGTCCGCCTGGCGATCCGGCTCAGCCACGACGCCCTCGACCCGGCCGCACGCCGGGTCCTCCGGCTGATCACCGCGGCACCCGGATCGGCCCTCACCGGGGCGGAACTGGGCCACTGTCTCCAGGCACCTGCGCTACGGCAGGAGCTCCTGTTGAACCGGCTGGTGGACCGCAGCCTCGCGCTCCAAGACCTCGTCCGCATGCCCGCCGGGCGGCTGCTGGCCACTTTCCGTCTGTTCGACCTGGTGCGACTCTTCGCCATGGAGCGGCTGCAGGAGGACGAACCGTCGGACGCCGTAAGCGAGTTCCAGCATGCCTCCGTGTCGTATCTCTGTGCGCGGCTCACCGAGATCACGGACCAGACGCACGGCGCCCAGCTGTCGGGCGAGCTCGATCCCACCCGCTTCCACGCGGCCCAACGGCTCGCACAGGACAACGAATGGCTGGACCTCGCGACGGACCTGGCGATCGGCCTGCACGTCCTGTACACCGCCCGCGGTGAACTCGACGCCATCATCGGTGTCAACGACAACCGCATCGCCCTGCACCTGCGGCAGGGCCGGTCCGAGGAGGCAGTCAAGGCCTGCCTCCTCAACGCCGACACTCTGCGCGGGGCCGGGGCCTTCGGTCCTGCCGCCGACGCCGCGCGCCAAGCCGCCGGCATCGCGAAGGAGTATCGGCTCCACCAGCACGTCGCCGACGCCGAGTTCAGGCTCAGTCTCATCCTGTGGGACCAGGAAGAGTGGGCCGAGTCGCTGACCGCGGGCGAACGGGCGGTCACGACGCTCACCTCGGCGGGCCGTTCGGCCGCCGCTGTCCCCGTCGCGATCAACAATTGCCGCATCGCCCGCCGGATGGACGGCTTCGATCTCGCACTTCGGTGGGGCCGTACCGCCACGGAACTGGCGGACCAGTGGAGCACCGCCGAATACCGTGCCATGGCGTGCAACGAGCGCGGCCTCGCCGAGGACGACGCAGGAAACACCAGAGCGGCGCTCGATCTCTACCGCCGTGCGGCGAGCCTGTGGGAAGGAATCGACAACCTCGGCAACGCGGCCAACGACTACGCCAACGCCGCCTTCACCGCCCACAGCCTCGACGACCCGGCCACCGCGGTTCACCTGCAGCAGCTCGCCGCCGATCTGTGGCAGCGCGCCGAGACCTATCCCAGAGTTCTGGAAGCCCTCATCGACGCCAGCTCGCTGTACGCCGTGCAGGAGGCGCACGAACAGGCCACGCGAGTCCTCGCCCGCGCCGAACGCCTGGCGCTGGGCGTCGCCTCGGGCGCACCCGGTCTCCTGCGCTGCGAAGTGCTCGTACGCCACGCGGCGGCCCGCCTGTTCCACGAGGACCCCGACACCGGACCCTCCGCGGGAGAGGACACCGACGAGCGCCGCACGGCGGAAGCCGAGACCGCCAAGGACGACGAACTGTCCCGGGTCCGCAATGTTCTGACCCGCTATCAGGCAGGGGAGCTCGCCGAACGCGAAGCCCGGCGAGAGGTCCACTCCCTGCTCACCACCCGCACCCGTAATCGAGCGCCGCGGAATCCGCCCTGGGTGTACGAGAAGTTGGGCCAGGATCCGGGGAACCGCCCCGTGCTGGAGGCCTGAACGGTCAGCCCTCGTCCGGCGTCAGCCGCAGCGAGATGCTGTTGATGCAGTACCGCTGATCGGTGGGAGTGGGATACCCCTCCCCCTCGAACACATGCCCAAGATGCGACCCGCACCGAGCACACCGCACCTCCGTCCGCAGCATCCCGTGCGACCGGTCCTCGATCAGCTCGACCGCGTCGGAATCCTTCGGGTCGAAGAAGGACGGCCAGCCGCAGTGCGACTCGAACTTCTCGCCGGAGGTGAAGAGCTCGGCGCCACAGGCCCGGCAGGAGTACACGCCCTGCGTCTTGGTGTCGGTGTACTCGCCGCGGAACGCCGGCTCCGTGCCCGCCTGGCGCAGGACGGCGTACTCGGCCGGGGTCAGCTCCGCGCGCCACTGCTCGTCCGGCTTTTCGATGTCGTACGACATGAAGCTCAACCCCTCACAAAAGCTACGGCTACTTCGACAGGCGGGTCAGGATCTCGGGGCCGAGATCCGTCACGTCACCCGCGCCCATGGTGAGAACCAGATCACCGGGCTTCGCCATTCCCGCGACGATCTCGGGCACCGCCGCCTTGTCGTGCACCGGCGTCACGTCCGCGCCCGCCGCCCGCGCCGCCTCGATGATCAGTTCGCTGGTGACGCCCGGGATCGGGTCCTCGCGGGCCGGGTAGATGTCGAGGACCACGGAGGCGTCCGCGAGGGACAGGGACTGGCCCATTTCCTTGGCCAGCTCCTGGGTGCGGGAGAACAGATGGGGCTGGAAGACGACCAGGATGCGGCCCGAGACACCCGCGCGCATCGCCTCCAGGTCCGCTGTCATCTCCGACGGGTGGTGCGCGTACGAGTCGACGACCTGGACGCCCGCCTCCTCGCCCTTCAGCTGGAGGCGGCGCTTCACCCCGGTGTAGGAGGCCAGCGCGGGGGCCAGGTCGGACGCCGGGATGCCCAGCGCCACGCCCGCCGCGAGCGCCGCGACCGCGTTGTGCGCGTAGTGGCGGCCGGGGACGGAGACCGCGAAGGTCAGCTCCGAGCCGTCCAGCTCCACCGTCACCTCGCTCTTCAGGCCCTGGGCGGTGACGGACAGGACGCGGACGTCCGCGTCCGCCGATTCGCCGTACGTCACCACGCGGACGGAGTCCGGCAGCCGCCGGGTCAGTTCGCGCGCGCCCTCGTGGTCCGCGGAGATCACCAGCGTGCCGCCCGGCACGATCTTGCCCGCGAACGTCTCGAAGGACTCGTAGATCTCGTCCATGGACGCGTAGTTGGCGTGGTGGTCCAGCTCCACGTTCAGGACGATCGCCACCTCGGGCGCGTACTTGTGGAAGCTGCGGTCCGATTCGTCGGCCTCGGCGACGAAGATCTCGCCCTCACCGTGCAGGGCGTTCGAGCCGGGGGCGTCCAGGTCGCCGCCGATCGCGTACGACGGGGACACACCGAGGGACGACAGGGACACCGCGAGCATCGACGTCGTCGTCGTCTTGCCGTGGGTGCCCGCGACCGCGATCGGGCGCAGGCCGTCCATCAGACGGGCGAGGGCGTCCGAGCGGTGGACCACCGGGATGCCGAGTTCGGCCGCGCGGGCCAGCTCCGGGTTGTCGGCGCGGATCGCCGACGAGACGACCACACAGGTGGCGTCGGACGCCAGGTGGTCCGCCGCGTGGCCGATGTGCACGGTCGCGCCCAGCGCGCGCAGGGCCTCGGCGGTCGCGGACTCCTTCGCGTCGCTGCCCGCCACCTTCGCCCCGCGCTGCGCCAGGATCTTCGCGATCCCCGACATGCCGGCTCCGCCGATCCCGATGAAGTGCGGTCGGTCCATGGCGGTAGGAAGGCCGGGTGCCATGCGTGTTTCTCCCCAAGATCCGATACGAGGCTGAGCGCGCCGACGACGCGGCGCGCGCCCAGCCTAATCCTTGTCGTGAGCGCGCAGCGCTCCGACAGGGGCGCGGGGCCGTGTCCCTCGTGCGGCTCCGCCGCGTGGGCGCGACCAGCCACACACCACCCGCGGCAGCAAGCCCACCGCAACCTGAACGCCGCCCCCGCCCGGCGGCAGCGGCTATGCCTTGCTGTGCGAGAACAGCTTCAGCACCGGCACCCCCACCTTGTGCCGGGCCCGCGAGGCCCAGTCGCGGTGGAAGAACTCCTCCACGTAGTGGGGGTCGGTCAGCACGATGACCTCGTCGGCGTCGATCTCTTCGACCAGGACCTTCAGCGCGTCCAGCGGGTGATCCTCGATGAGCCGTCCCGCCGCCTCGCTGCCGGCCGAGCGCAGGGCCACCAGGGACACCTCGAGGGCCTGCCGTCCCTGGCCGGCCGCCTCATCGCCCTCCGGGACCTCGCGCTCGTGGGCCGCCTCGTCGAGCTCGCCGAGCGCGACGTCGTCGATGGCCCGCAGCAGTCGGTCCGCCTGGTCGCCCCGCGGCTGGAGCAGCACATGGAAGGCGACCTCCTCGTCACCGTGCAAGGTGGTGACGAATTCCACGTCGGCGGACGTCAGGGCCTTCTCGATCATCAATACGCTTGTGAACACGACAGGCGCCCTTCTCCTCCGTGGGCCTCCCTGGGCCCCTGCGGAAACCATCCTGCCCCGTGACCGCACGGGGTCTGCGAAATTTAGTGTGCCCTGCAGAAGATAAGCAGAACGGGATATTCACCTACTTGTCGGGACCTGCCCCGTTGTCAGGAGGGGCCCGGCTTGTCAGGGCCGACGGTAGCGGGCGAACAGGAACCCGGCCTCCTCCAACAGGGACGCCAGTTCGAACTGCTTCGGGGCCGCCATCGAGGGCCCCGAGGCGATCCGCTGCGCGTCGCCCGCGGTGAGCGTCGGGGAGAGGGTCAGGCAGAGTTCGTCGAGGACCCCGGCCGCGACCATCTGGCCCAGCAGCCGGGGGCCGCCCTCGGTCAGCAGCCTGGTCATGCCACGGTCGGCGAGGGCGCGTACGGCCCGGGCCGGGTCCACGCCCATGCCATCCCCGGCGACCACCACCTCGGCGCCCGCCTTCTCGGCCGCCGCCACCCGGTCCGGTGCCGCCGCGGCCCCCGTCAGGAGCAGCGTGGGCACCAGCGGCGAGGTGAAGAGGGGAAGGGAGAAGTCCAGGTCCACACCGGCCGTGACGACGGCGATCGCCGGTGCGGGGCCCTGGCCGGACGCCTCCCTCAGTGCCGCGAAGTCCGCACGCGCGCGTGCCGGGCGGTAACCCTCCTGGCGTACCGTTTCCGCGCCGACCACCACGACATCCGCGAGCGCCCTCAGCACACCGAAGATCCGCATGTCGGCGGCGCTGGAGATGCCCTGGGACTTCCCGTCGTGCTGGGCGGCCCCGTCGAGCGTGGAGACCATGTTGGCGCGCAGCCAGGGCTCACGGACATCGGGGTAGGCGTACACCTCCGCCAACTCCAGGAGCTCCCATTCGCGGTCCGCCCCCTCCGCACCGGCCGTCCCGGGGGCCCCCGCGGAGGCCTGGGCTGCTGTTTCGTAGGTCACAGGGAACAGGCGTCGCATGTCGTGCAGTGTGGCACGGCCCGTAGAGTGAGGAACCGTGTCGTCCTCCACCGCCGCTTCCGGGATCGATCCGATAGCCGAAGCAGCCCCCCTGTCCCTGTGCGCCCGCGAGCCGCACGTCCCCGCGGACCGGCTCGTCGCCGAGATGGTGCCGCCGCCGCGCTTCGACTCGGTGCGCTTCGAGACGTACATTCCGGACCCGAACCAGCCCAGCCAGACCGAGGCCGTACGCGTCCTGGCCGGCTTCGCGGCCGGTCTCGGCGGAGCGCACGCCCTCGGCACCGGCAAGCGGAAGCTGTTCGGCTTCGGAAAAGCCCCGGCGAAGGCCCCCGCCGGCCCCCGCGGCGTCTACCTCGACGGCGGCTACGGCGTCGGCAAGACCCACCTGCTCGCGTCCCTGTGGCACGCGACTCCGGCCGAGCCCTCGCTCAAGGCCTTCGGCACCTTCGTGGAGCTGACGAACCTGGTCGGCGCGCTCGGCTTCCAGCAGACCGTGCGCACGCTCTCCGGCCACCGGCTCCTGTGCATCGACGAGTTCGAACTCGACGACCCGGGCGACACGGTCCTCGTCTCCACCCTGCTCGGCAAGCTGGTCGACGCAGGCGTCGCACTCGCCGCCACCTCGAACACGCTGCCGGGCAAGCTCGGCGAGGGCCGGTTCGCGGCCGCCGACTTCCTGCGCGAGATCCAGGGCCTGTCCGCGCGCTTCCGGCCCCTGCGCATCGACGGCGAGGACTACCGCCACCGCGGGCTGCCCGAGGCCCCGGCGCCCTTCACCGACGAGCAGGTCACGAAGGCCGCGTACGCCACCGCCGGGGCGTCCCTCGACGACTTCCCGCACCTGCTCGACCACCTCGCGCGCGTGCACCCCAGCCGCTACGGCGCCCTGACCGACGATCTCAGGGCCGTCTGCCTCACCGACGTCCAGCCCGTTCCGGACCAGTCGACGGCGCTGCGGCTCGTCGTCCTCGCCGACCGGCTCTACGACCGCGAAGTGCCCGTCCTCGCCTCCGGAATGCCCTTCGACAAACTGTTCAGCGAGGAGATGCTGAACGGCGGCTACCGCAAGAAGTACTTCCGCGCCATATCCCGGCTGACCGCCCTCGCGCGGGACGCCAAGGGGCTCGTCGAGGCGTAGATCACGACGAGATCTCGGCACTTCCCCTCCCGCCCCCGCCCCCGCCCCCGCCCCCGCCCCCGCCCCCAGACTGATCCCAGGTGGAGTCGGACGGGGCTGGGCTCGCCGCGCGGCGGGCCCAGCCCTACGACGTAAAGTAGACATATTAGGCATAATGGGGGGCTCGGAAGGGGGTCGTCATGCTCGAGGAGCTCCTGGTCGCGGGTGTGGCGGTCGGTTCGGCGGGGTTCGTGTACCTCGTGGCTGCGGCCCGGGTGGTCAAGCAGTACGAGCGGGGCGTGGTCCTGCGACTCGGCCGACTACGGGGTGCCGTGCGCGCCCCAGGGTTCACCATGATCGTCCCGGGCGTGGACAAACTGCGCAAGGTCAACATGCAGATCGTCACGATGCCCGTGCCCGCACAGGACGGCATCACCCGGGACAACGTCACGGTCCGGGTCGACGCGGTCATCTACTTCAAGGTGGTGGACGCGGCCGACGCGGTCATCCAGGTCGAGGACTACCGCTTCGCGGTCTCGCAGATGGCGCAGACCTCGCTGCGGTCGATCATCGGCAAGAGCGACCTCGACGATCTGCTCTCCAACCGCGAGAAGCTCAACCAGGGCCTGGAGCTGATGATCGACAGTCCGGCCATGGGCTGGGGTGTGCAGATCGACCGTGTGGAGATCAAGGACGTGTCGCTGCCGGAGACGATGAAACGGTCGATGGCCCGGCAGGCGGAGGCCGACCGTGAGCGACGGGCCCGCATCATCAACGCCGACGCGGAGCTCCAGGCGTCGAAGAAGCTGGCCGAGGCCGCCGGGGTGATGTCCGATCAGCCCGCCGCGCTCCAACTGAGGCTGCTGCAGACGGTGGTGGCGGTCGCGGCGGAGAAGAACTCGACGCTCGTACTGCCCTTCCCGGTGGAGCTGCTGCGGTTCCTGGAGCGGGCGCAGGCCCAGCCGGGGCCACCACCGGCCGAGCCGTCGACACCCCCATCGGTCGAGCCGCCGGCACCCCTACCGCCCGAGCCGCCGGCACCCCCGCCGGTCCGCGCGACAACCCCTCCGGCTGCCACATCCGGGCCTTCAGGACCCCGACCCCCGAGGAGCTCAAGCACTCCTTCCTCTGCGCAAGGGGGAGCTCCGCCCGGGTGACTTCCGGGGCGCACCCTGTCCGGCACACCTCCGCAATAGGCAAATAATCAGACTTACCCGGATATCTTCATCCGGTGATCATTTCAGTACGCCGATTTGCCGCAACGTGCGCGTTGGGTGCCCTCGGCGCAGCACTCGCCGCCTGCGGCGCTCCCGGCACCCCGCCTGCCCCCCACCAGGGAAACCCCGTTCCCGTCCGCACCAGCGCCGCGCCCTCCCTACCGCCCACGCTGGCCCCGGGTCCGGCCGGCCTTACCCCCGTCTTCGAGAACGGCCCGCGGACGCGGGACAAGACCGTGGCACTGACCTTCGACGCGGACATGACCGCGGATCAGGGGGAACGGGCGGCGGGCGGTGAGCACTTCGACAATCCGCGGCTCATCGCCACGCTGCGTGCGTTCAAGGTGCCGGCCACGGTGTTCATGACGGGGCGGTGGGCCGACGAGTACCCGCAGGAGGCCAGGTCGATCGGGCAGGACCCGCTCTTCGAGGTCGCCAACCACTCGTACAGCCATTACGCCTTCACCGAGGACTGCTACGGGCTGCCGACCGTGCCCGCGGACGAGATGCGGACGGACGTGGAGCGGGCGTACGCCGCCTTCAGGAGGGCGGGGGTGCCCCGTGCGATGCCGTACTTCCGTTTCCCGGGCGGGTGCTACGACCAGCGGGCCCTGCGGACACTGAGCGCGGCCGGGGTGACCGCCGTGCAATGGGACGTGGTCAGCGGGGACGCCTTCGCCACGGACGCGGACGCGGTGGCCCAGCAGGTGCTGGACGGCGTACGGCCCGGTTCCGTCGTCGTCATGCACTGCACGCGCAGTGCGGCTCCGGCGACCGAGCAGGCCCTGCGCACGATCGTGCCCGAGCTACGAAAGAAAGGTTTCCGCTTTGTGAAGGTGTCCGAGCTGATCAGGGCGGGGGCGAGGGGCGAGCACCCGTAGTAGGCAGCCGTCCGACCCGGCCTACGCTGGGAACATGACCGACACCCCCGACACCTCCGACACCTACTGCGACACCCCCGCGGCCCCGGCCACCCCCACCGCGGACGGGCCGCCGTTCGCCGAGTGCGTGCTGTGCCAAAAGCCGACGGAGTACCCGGAGTCGTACAAGGGAATGACGCTGTGCCCCGTCTGCGAATGGCAGGAGGCCCAGCGGACCGCTTGTTCAGGCTGACCGACGTGCGGTGAGCGCGCCTGCCGTGAGCAACGCGGCGGCAGCGGCGGCGCGGGAACGGGGAGCATGGGGGTCATCCTCGCGCGGGTGCACCGGCGCTCGCCGAGAAATGGATCTTCCGCCGCCCAAGAACCGATTCTCCGCCGCCGAAGAACCGATCTTCCGCCTGGCACACTGGAGGGCGTGAGCAGTGACCTGACCCCGGCCGACGACAGCCCCTTCCGTTCCGAGCGCACCTCGCGCGACGAGGCACCGCAGTTCGTGCTGCCGCTGGTCGCACGGATCGAGAAGGCCGATCCCCCGGCGCGTACGGACGCGCTGGAGACCGCGGCCCGCGCCGTGTTGACGATCCTCAGCGACGAGCGGTCCCTGGCCGACGGCGAGTGGGCGCAGGCGATGCGGGACTGGCAGGACGCCCGGATCCGCAAGGTCGTCCGACGGGCGCGCGGCGCCGAGTGGCGGCGGGCCGAGGCACTGCCCGGGATCACGGTGACCGGGAAGTCCGCAGAGGTGCGCGTCTTCCCGCCGGTCCCGCTGGACGGCTGGCCGAAGGACCTCGCCCGGCTCCAGGTCTCCGGCACGGACCTCGACGACCCGGAGCCGCCGGTGGACGCCGATCCTGTGGCGCCGGTGCTGTGGCTCAACCCCGACGTCCACATGTCGGCCGGCAAGACGATGGCCCAGGCGGGGCACGGCGCCCAACTGGCCTGGTGGGAGCTGTCGGACGAGGAGCGGGCAGCCTGGCGCGACGCCGGTTTCCCGCTGGCCGTCCGCACCGCGGCCCCGGCCCTCTGGCGTGAACTCACCACGAGCGGCCTGCCGTTGGTCCGCGACGCGGGCTTCACGGAGGTCGCACCGGGGTCGTGCACGGTGGTCGCGGACCATCCGGCGCTGCGCTGAGGGGCGTACGGACGCCTCAGCCCCCTGGCGCGATCACCGTTGAGCGGTGGTGCTCGCTCCGTCGAGCGCTTCCCGGATGATGTCCGCATGCCCGGCGTGCTGGGCCGTCTCCCTGATCAGGTGCAGGAGGACCCGGCGCGCAGACCAGTGGACGGTCTCCGGCGGGGACCATGGAGTCCTGGGGAGGGGCACGCTCCGGTCCAGGTCCGGAAGTACCGCCACGGCCTCCTCGGTCGTCCGCGCCGCCGCCTCGTACTGGTTCAGCAGTCCCGTGAGTGTTTCGCCGTCGGCCATGCTGTATTGCCCCATGTCGAGCATGCCTTCCGGCAGCTCTCCGTCCCCCTTGACCATGATCTGCATCCACACCTGCTCACCGCGGGTGATGTGCTTGACGATCCCGCCCAGGGTGAGGGCGCTCACGGTCGTGCGCTGTGCGGCCTGAGCGTCGGTGATGCCGCGGACTGTGATCAGCAGCAACTCCCGCTGCTCCGCGAGTGCCCGCAGCAGTTCACCGCGCTCACCTCGGAGGAACGGGGCTGGGTTGTCATGCGAAGTGGTCATGGGCCGACCGTAGGGGGCATTTAGGTCAGTAGGTGTCCTCGATGGCCCGTCGGCCTGTTCTGTTCACGCATGGAACTCGGTGAGGTCGATGGCGTGAACGTGCAGCGGAAAGCCGTACACCGGGTGCTCGGTCTCGCGTTCCGGCTTCATGCCGAGCTTGCGGATGACGTTCTCGGAGGCGTCGTTGCCCACTCGGTTGATGCTGATGACGCGGTCGAGGCCGCGGTCCTGGAGTGCGAACTCCAGCGTGGCATGGGCGGCTTCGGACGCGTATCCCTGGCCCCAGAACTGTGAGCCGAGGCGCCAGCTGATCGCCACGGCGGGCAGCACCTCCGGCAGGAACTCGGGCACGGACAGGCCCGCGAAGCCGGCCAGTTCGCCGGAGGCCAGCAGTTCGACGGCGAAGAGGCCGAAGCCCTCCTCGTCCCATTCCTCCTCCCATCGTTCGATGTCCTCCGCCGTCTGGTCCACGTCTCGGACCGAGCCGTCGTCGATCCAGTGCATGACCTGGGGGTCCGCATTGATGTCCGCCAGAGGGGCAAGGTCGTCGTCGTGCCAGCGGCGCAGGAGGAGGCGGGGGGTACGGATCTCGGTCATGGCGCCCATCCTGCCTGATGGGTGACCATCGGACCGACGCCCGGGCGGAGACGACGTGTCGCTTGGGTACCGACGGATCCGGCGAGGCGCGGGCCCGGGTTCGCGTTCGCGCCGCCGCTGGACGTGCCCATAGTGGGGCGGGCCCGCTGGACGAGATGCTACGGCTGCTGGGGCGCACGCCGGAGCGGTGACCACTGTCGAGCCGCCGGGTGGGAATGGTCGAGCCGACAGGTTTGAACAACCGGCGGTCCCGTTTGAACATCCCGGCCGCCCCTTCCGTATCTTCAGTCGCTGGCCAAGTACAGGTTTCCAACGACCAGTTGGTTTCCCCCCGGGAGGCTTATTTTGCGGCGTATCAATGGTTCGGCCCTCGTCATAGCGGCACTCGTCGCCACAGTCGGGGCGCTCGCGTTCCCCGTGTGGTCGTACGCCGACCGCTCGGGCACTGGCGTGTCAAATCTGGCGGCCGGGACGGTGAACACACAGTGGGGGCCCTTGTCCGCCGCTGACCGCGACCTGATCGTCCGTGTGCGCCTGGCGGGACTCTGGGAGCTGCCGGCCGGGCAGCAGGCGATCGAGCGGGCCCCCACCGCGGCGATCAAGGAGGCGGGCGATCACCTGATCGTCGGCCACACCGACCTCGACAAGCGGGTGCGCATCGTCGCGGCCCAGCTCGGTGTCGAGCTTCCGAACCAGCCGAACGAACAGCAGCAGGGCTGGTTGCAGGAGCTGACCGCGGCCTCGGGCAAGGAGTACGAGCAGAAGTTCGCGAACCTGCTGCGGTCCGCGCACGGCAAGATCTTCCCGGCGATCGGAGCGGTGCGGAACAGCACGCGCAACTCGCTGGTCCGGCAGCTGGCCACGGACACCAACCAGACCGTGCTCGACCACATCACGGTGCTGGAGAAGACCGGGAACGTCGACTTCGACGCCATCGCCAACGACACGGCGGCCGGTTCGACCGCCAGCCCCACCGGCCCCCCGCCGCCGGCCGCCGGGGTGTCGCCGGGCTCCGCGCCGCCCGTGCAGCCGGGCGATGGCGTCACCGCCACGTCGAGCCCGTCACCGGCGGCACCGGGCAACGTCAACACCGCCCGGCCGGAGCCCTCGGACCCGAACAACCTGCTGCAGTAGGAGCGGCGTTGCGCCCGGGACGGGAACCTCAAATGTTGCTCTGAAGGTCCGCCCCGGTGGGTTCGGCCCCGGCCACCGGGGCCATGACTCCGTCACGCCGGACCACAAGTCCGTCGTAGTCGTAGGGAGAGAACAGGCAGCGTCCGGGGTCGGTCGGGGACGGAGGAGGGGACATGAAGCAGCCGAGGCGGCTGGGTACGGGAATCGGGTGGCGGCCGGAGATCGCCGAGGCCGTGGAGCGCATGCCCGGCATCGACTGGGTCGAAGCCGTGGCGGAGAACCTGTGCCCCGGTCATCTTCCCGAGTCGCTGCTGCGGCTGCGCGAGCGCGGGGTCACTGTGGTGCCGCACGGGGTCTCGCTCGGCCTCGGTGACGCGGACCGGCCCGACGAGGCCCGCCTCACCGCCCTCGCCGAGCGAGCCGAGGCGCTGGGCTCCCCGCTCGTCACGGAGCACATCGCCTTCGTACGGGCCGGGGGCGCCCTCACCGCGTCCGAGCGGCTGGAGGCCGGGCACCTGCTGCCGGTACCGCGCACCCGGGACGCGCTGGACGTGCTGTGCGAGAACATCCGTATCGCACAGGCCGCGCTCCCCGTTCCGCTCGCCGTGGAGAACATCGCCGCGCTGATCTCCTGGCCGGGCGAGGAGATGACCGAGGGGCAGTTCCTCTACGACCTGGTCGACCGCACCGGCGTACGCCTCCTCATCGATGTCGCCAACCTCCACACCAACCACGTCAACCGCGGCGAGGACCCCGCCAAGGCCCTCGACGAACTTCCCGTCGAGGCGATCGCCTACGTCCATGTCGCCGGCGGCTTCGAACGGGACGGCGTCTGGCACGACAGCCACGCCCATCCCGTCCCCCGGCCGGTCCTCGACATCCTGGCCGACCTCGCCTCCCGCGTGACCCCGCCGGGAGTTCTCCTCGAACGGGACGAGAACTTCCCGGAGCCGGGTGAGCTGGAGCGGGAGTTGGGGGCGATCCGGGGGACGCTCGAGAAGGCACGGGACGGCAGGGCGGCGACGGTCGCCGTGTCCGGCGACGCCACGACCGCCACAGACGCCGATCCCGCCACAGAAGCCGACGCCACCGCGGAAGCCGGGCACAGCACCACGGAAGCCGACAGCACCACAGAAACCGACAGCACCGCGGACGACACCACCCGCCAGCGCCTCGCCCTCTCGCAAACCGCGCTGCTCTCCGCGCTCGTCGCGGGAACCCCTGTCCCCGAGGGGTTCGACCGGGTGCGGCTGGGCGTGCAGGCGCGGGCGCTCGCCGCCAAGCGGGCGGATGTCGTCGCGAAGGTGGCGGCGGAGTTGCCGGAGATCCTCGGGGACACCTACCGGCCGGCGTTCCTCACGTATGCGCAAGGGCATCCCATGACCGGCGGCTACCGGCGCGACGCGCTGGACTTCGCCGAACACCTCCTGCTCGCCGGGCGACCCGACGACGCGGAGACCCGGCGCCGACTGCGCGACTGGTGGCTGGAGCGATCCGGCCCGGCTCCCCTGTCCCAGCGCCCCACGGCCCGCCTGGCCCGCGCCACCCGCCGGGCCCTGCTGCGCCGCTGACGCCCGGCAGGCGGTCAGCAGGCAGTCGGCCTCAGCCGAAACCGGCCCTCCTACGCGCACCGCAGCGGCCCGCCCCGCAGAGTGTGCCGGGGTTAACACCGCACCCCGGCCGACCGGATCACACATCCCCTTCCGGAGGATTTCGGGCGGTCTGACCTACGTCCGGCGTACCCCATCCGACACCATTCCTCCCGCTCCTCAACCCTTTCTTCCTGTACGGCAGTTGGCGTAGCGCCCGCAGTAATATGCCAACCCGCACGCAAAGCGCACTAGCGTGCGGTGCCGCAACAGGAGGCACCATGCGATCCATCAACCGCACCGGATTGGTCAGTGGAACAGGACTGATCATCGCGGGCCTCACGGCGACCCTCGTCGCGCTGGTCTTTCCGATCTGGTCGTACGCGGACCGCTCCGGCACCGGCCTGGACACCCTGAACGCCCAGTCCGTGTCGACACAGTTCGGTCCGCTGTCGGCGCTGGACCGGGAGTTCATCACCAAGGTCCGGCTGGCCGGGCTGTGGGAGCTGCCCGCGGGCCAACAGGCCGAGGAGCGCGGCACCACGCAGGCCGTACGGACGGCCGGCGCGCATCTCATCGAGGGCCATACCTTCCTGGACACCCGCGTCCGGAACGTCGCCGCACGGCTCGGCCTCGAACTGCCGAACCAGCCCAACTCGCAGCAACGCGCGTGGCTGGACACGCTCGGCGCGGCGCACGGCGTGACCTACGACCGCGAGTTCGCGAACATCCTCCGCAGGGCCCACGGCAAGGTCTTCTCGGTCGTCGCCCAGGTCCGCGCGAACACCCGCAACTCCCTCGTACGCGACCTGGCCGACGACGCGAACACCACCGTGCTGGACCACATCAAGGTCCTCGAAGCCACCGGGTACGTCGACTTCGACGCCCTCGCCCAGGATGCCGCGACCGCGAGCCCGCCTCCGCTCACCAACTCCCCGGCGCCACCGGGTCCCACGCGATCCCCGGGCACCGCCGTCCCCGTGACCCCGTCGGGGACCTACCCCCTCCCGTCGGCCGCGTCCCGCCCCCTCAGCTCCGCACCCTGAGGGAAAGCCTGAACGCCACAGCCTTGACGCAACAGCCGGAACGTCACACCCGCAACGCCACAGCCGGAACGTCACAGACCGACAACGCTCCGTCCACAAGGTGGATAAGCCGTGGCGCCGACCTGCCGCCTTCACATAGAAACACGCCATGTTCTGGGTCCTTCTCCTGCTCCTGGCCTGGGCCGCGGCCGGCCTCTCCTGTACTCGGCTGTGCCTGGCCGCCATGCGTGCGGCGGCCGTCGACGCGGACGCGGCGCGCGGACACCACCTCACGCTGTACGAGGCGGCGTTCCTGTCCGGCGGCCCCGCCCGGGTCGCCGAGCTGACCCTGGTGTCGATGGCCCGTCAGCGCCGTCTGCTGCTCGCGCACACCGGCTGGGCGACCGTCGTGGATCCGCGCGGGCGCGACGAGATGGAGCGCTCGGTGATAGGAGCCATAGGACCGGAGGGGCAGTCCCGGATAGCGCCCGTGCGGGCGACGGCAGCCACCGCGGACTCCGTACGCGGTCTCGGCGACCGTCTGGTGGCCGCGGGCCTCGCCGTGCCCGACGGCGCCCGCACCACCGTCGCGGGCGCCGTCCGCCAGGTCCAGGCCGCCGCCGCGGCCGTCTTCGCGCTCGCCGCCGTCGCCCTGCTGATGCCCTCTCAGACCACCGAGAGCGATGTGCCGGTCGCGATCTGGTTCGCGCTCCCGCTCATCCTCACCCTGAGCTGTCTCGCCATCGCCCGCATCGAGGTCCACCCCTACACGCGCTGGGCCTCCCCGGCCGGGCAGCGGCTGCTCGGCACCCTCAGCCGGCGCACCGACCTCGCCGCCGACGACCGTACGTACCTCACCTCGGTCGCCGTACGCGGCATCCGCGCGGTCGGCGAGCCGGACCTGCGCGCGGCCTTCGCGCACCGCGACCGGACGCCCGGAAGAAGGGGCTGACCGGCGCCCGAGGGGGCGCATCGGGGTCAATGGCGCCGACACCGGCACCCGGTGCTTTACTTCACCCACCGCCGAACGAAACATCCCCTTTGTCGCTGCCGTGCGCTGAAGGGATTACGCGATGAGAGCTGCCGTCCTTTATGGAACCGCCGGGTCCTTGGTCCTGAGCGCCCTCGCCGCCATCCCCGCGGGCGGCGCCCCGGCCAGGCCGGACCCCGCCATCCGCATGCTGTCGGCCGAAACACAGGGCACCGCCGTCGCCGCCGCGCGCGCCGCGGACGCCGGCATCCGCTTCGGTTCGTGCGAGAAGGAGCAGGACCTCCCGGCCGGCTTCCAGTGCGGCACGGTCACCGTGCCGCTCGACTACGCGCGCCCCGACGGCAAGCAGATCAAACTGACCGTCAGCCGCGCCAAGGCCACCGGCAAGGACGCGCGGAACGCGAAGCACAAGGTGCCGCGCCAGGGCGCCCTGGTCTACAACCCCGGCGGCCCGGGTGCCTCCGGCATGTACTTCCCGCTGGTCGGTTCCCTGCCCGCGTGGAAGCGCATCGCGGCGGCGTACGACCTCGTCGGTTACGCCCCGCGCGGCGTGGGCAAGTCGGCCCCGCTGTCCTGCCAGGACCCCAAGCACTTCGTGAAGGCGCCCTCCCAGGCACCGACGCACCCCTCGGAGACGTACAAAAGGCAGCGCATCGCTGAGGCGAAGGCGTACGCACGCGGCTGCCTCAAGCGCTCCGGTGAAGCCATCCAGCACTACACCTCGCTCAACAACGCCCGCGACCTGGATGTGCTGCGCGCCGCGCTCCGCGAGCCGAAACTGACCTTCATGGGGGCTTCGTACGGCACGTACTTCGGTGCGCTCTACGCGACGCTCTTCCCCTCCCACGTACGCCGGATGGTCTTCGACTCGGCGGTGAACCCCGACCCCGAGCAGATCTGGTACGAGAACAACCTCGACCAGTCGGCCGCTTTCGAGCGCCGGTGGGCCGACTTCCGCGCGTGGGTCGCCCGGCACGACAAGGTGTACAGACTCGGCGCCACGCCCGGAGAGGTGATGCGCAGCTACGAGAAGGCGCGGGCGCGGCTCGCCGCCTCGCCCGCGGGCGGCAAGGTCGGGCCCGGGCAGCTTCAGGGCGCGTTCCTGCAGGCCGGGTACTACGACGACTACTGGCCGCAGCGCGCCATGGCGCTGTCCGCCTATCTGAAGGGCGACCCGAAGCCGCTGATCCAGCAGGCCGGGCCGCACCCGGAGGCGTCCGTCGAGCAGGAGAACGGCAACGCGGTCTACACGGCCATCGAGTGCAACGACGCGTCCTGGCCGACGGACTGGCGCACCTGGGACCGCGACAACACGCGTCTCGCGCGCGTGGCGCCGTTCGAGACCTGGGACAACGCGTGGATGAACCTGCCGTGCGCGTACTGGTCCGTGCCGCGGCAGAAGCCGCTCAATGTGCGGACGCTGCCCGGGGAGCTGCCGCCGACCTTGATCCTGGCGGCCGAGCGGGACGCGGCGACGCCGTACGAGGGGGCGGTGGAGTTGCGGCGGCGGCTGTCCGGCTCGGTCCTGGTGACCGAGAACGGAGCCGGGATGCATGGGATCGGCGGCGGGCCCAACAAGTGCGTCAACGGCCACCTGGACGCGTATCTGCTGGAGGGCCGGCTCCCGAAGCGGAGTTCCGGGTGCGCGCCGCACGCGGAGCCCAAGCCGGTGGCGCCGGGCGGTCCTTCGGCGACCTCGAAGGACCTGAAGGCCCTGAAGGCCCTGAGACACCCGAAGGCCTCGTAGACCGCCCGGCCCGCCGCGAAGGCCTGATCAGGCGAGGCCCGCGACCAGCTCGGTGATGTCCTTGCGGCGGCCCGTGTAGAACGGGACCTCCTCGCGGACGTGCATGCGGGCCTCGGAGGCGCGCAGGTGGCGCATGAGGTCGACGATGCGGTACAGCTCGTCGGCCTCGAAGGCCAGGATCCACTCGTAGTCGCCCAGCGAGAACGAGGCGACCGTGTTGGCGCGCACGTCCGGGTAGCCGCGGGCCATCTTGCCGTGGTCGGCGAGCATGCGGCGGCGGTCCTCGTCGGGCAGCAGGTACCAGTCGTAGGAGCGCACGAACGGGTAGACGCTGATGTAGTTGCGCGGCGTCTCGTCGGCGAGGAACGCCGGGATGTGCGCGCGGTTGAACTCGGCGGGGCGGTGCAGCGCCATGTTCGACCAGACCGGCTCCAGGGCGCGGCCCAGCTTGGTGCGCCGGAAGAGGTTGTACGCCTCCTGGAGCTGGTCGCTGGTCTCGGCGTGCCACCAGATCATGACGTCGGCGTCGGCGCGCAGCCCCGACACGTCGTACGTGCCGCGGACGGTGACGTCCTTCGCGGCGAGCTGGTCGAAGAGCTCCTGGACCTCGTCGGCGTAACCGGCGCGGTCCGCGGGGAGCGCGTCGCGCAGTTTGAAGACGGACCACAGGGTGTAGCGGATGACCTCGTTGAGGTCCTTGGCCTTCTTGCCGATGTTCGGGATCTTCGCGGGGCCGGTGGTGGGGGCGTCGTCACTCATGAGGCTATTCTCCCGCGCCGCCGTGGAGGCTCTCCACCGGGTGCGCGGTCAGCGCGTCCAGTCCGGTGCGGTCGCCGCTCAGCTGGTCCACTGCCGCATACGCGCTCGCGATGCAGGCGGGGATGCCGACTCCGTCGTACGCCGCACCGCACACGGCGAGCCCCGGGAGCTTGCCCACGTGCTCGCGGACGCGGGCCACGCGCGCGTGGTGCCCGACGGGGTACTGGGGCAGTCCGTCGTCCCATCGTGTCACCCGGGTCGCGACGGGCTCGGCGGCCAGGCCGGTGGCCTCGCGCAGGTCGCGGCGGGACACGTCCACGAGGTCGGCGTCCGCCCGCCCGAGCACCTCGGTCTCGCCGTACCGCCCGACGGAGGTCCGCAGGACGAGCAGGTCGGGGTTGTCCTCGGCGATCCAGCCCCACTTCTGGGAGGCGAAGGTGGACGCCTTGATGGTGTGCCCGTCCACGGGCGGCACCAGGAAACCACTCCCGTCGGGGAGGGCGATCTCACCGCGGCGGTAGGCGAGGGTGACCAGCGCCATGGAGGCGTACTCGACGGCTGCCAGCTCGGCGGCGGCCACGGGCGCCTCGGTACGCAGCAGGGCGGCCGCTGCCGGGGCGGGCAGGGCGAGGACGACGGCGTCGGTGTGCAGGACGCGGTCCGCCGCGACGACACGCCAACCGGTGGGCGAGTCGGCACCCCCGGTCCGGCGCAGTTCCGTCACCGGGGCACCCGTGACGATCTCTGCGCCACGCGCGTGTACCGACTCCGCTACCGCGAGCGGCAGTTGGCCCACTCCTCCCGCGATGCCCATGAAGACCGGCCCCGTCTGCTGGGCACCGGCCGCGCGCGCCTGGATCTCGCGGACCGCCTCCGTCAGCGAGTCGTGCCGGTGCGCCGCCTCGAAGAGCTGCGGTACGGCCGCGCGCATCGAGATGCGGTACGCGTCGCCCGCGTAGACGCCGCCGAGGAGGGGCTCGACCAGGCGGTCGACGACCTCACGGCCGAGGCGTGCCGCCACGTACTCCCCCACCGCCACGTCGTCGCCGACCTCCGTGCGGGGCAGGTCGGCGTCGCGCTCGATGCGCCGCAGGCCCTCGTCGGAGAGGACGCCGGACAGGGCGGAGGCGGTGCCGGGCACGCCCATGACGTGGCCCTTGGGCATGGGGCGCAGCGTGCCGCGGGTCCAGAGCGAGGCGCTCGCGGTGGCGGGCGGCTGGAGGCGGTCGGCGAGGCCCACCTCGCGGGCGAGCGCGACCGCTTCGGGGCGGCGCGCGAGCATCGACTCAGCTCCGAGGTCGACCCGCACGCCCGCGATCTCGCCGGGCAGCAGCTTGCCGCCGACGCGGTCCGACGCCTCCAGGACGGTCACCCGCATGCCCCGGTCCAGCAGCCGGTGGGCGGCGGCGAGACCGGCGATGCCGGCTCCGATGACGACGACGTGCCCCGCACCCGCGCGGGCTTCCACTGCGCTCATGCCTCCACCTTCTCAGACCGTTCCTGGCGACTGAGCGGGAGTGGGTCCCGTAGAAGAACGTCGCAGCGGCCCCCGGTGTCCTGCGCGAGTCCCGACCGTGACCGCATCGGGACCGTAACCGGCCAACGCTCCACCCTCGTCCGGCGTCGAAGGAACGTCAGAGGTCACCACCCCCGGGGGGAAACCGCACCATGCGCATACGACACTCCGTACGACCCGTTCAGGTCCTGGCAGGAATCTTCCTCGCCTCGGCCCTCGTACTCACCGGCTGCAGCGGCGCGAACGACAGCGGCGGCAGCAGCAGCGACGCCGCCGCGGAGGCCGCCGGCGACAGCAAGGCCGACCTGCAGGAGGGCGCCGGGGACGGTGGCAAGGGCAGCGCGGCCAAGCCCACCACGGCGCCCGAGCTGACCGCGTCCCACATCATCCGCACCGCCTCACTGACCGTGCAGGTCAAGGACGTGCCCAAGGCGCTGGACCAGGCCCGCACCACCATCGAGAACGCGGGCGGCTACGTCGGCAACGAGACCACCACCCTGGACGAGGAGGGCAGTGAGAGCACCACGGTCGTGCTGCGGGTGCCCGCCGAGAAGTACGGCGACGTCCTCGCCGACCTGGAGGGGGCGGGCAAGCTCATCGACCGGGAGGCCAAGGCGCAGGACGTCACGGACCAGGTCGTCGACGTGGACAGCCGCATCGCGTCGCAGCGCGCCAGTGTGAACCGCATCCGCGAGCTGATGGACCAGGCGACCAAGCTCACGGACGTGGTCACCCTGGAGGGCGAGTTGAGCCGCCGTCAGGCCGACCTGGAATCGCTGCTCGCCCGGCAGGCGTCCTTGAAGGACCGGACGAGCCTGGCCAAGATCACCCTGTCGCTGTCCGAGTCGCCGGTGAAGAAGACCGACAAGGACGACGACCCGGGGTTCCTGGACGCGCTCGCCGGCGGCTGGGACGCGTTCGTCACGATGCTGCGCTGGATCGTGGTGGCGCTCGGCGCGGTGCTGCCGTTCGCCGCGCTCGCGGCGCTGCTCGTGTTCGTGTGGTGGCGCGTCGTCCGTGCCCGGCGGGAGCTGCACCGGGTCCCGGCCGTCGCGGGCCCGGCACCGACCACCGGAACGCCCTCTGTCTCCGGCCTGCCCACGGCCCCGCCCGTCCAGCGGGAAGAGGGCGAGCAGGACTGAAAAGGCAGCTCCCCGTAGCGTGTTCGCATGAGCATGAGTCGTACGAGCGGTACGGGCAGTACGGGCAGGACGACGGAGCGTCTGGTCGTGATCGGCGGTGACGCGGCGGGGATGTCCGCCGCGTCGCAGGCGCGCCGGCTGCGAGGTCCTGAGGAGTTGGAGATCGTGGCGTTCGAGCGCGGCCACTTCACCTCCTACTCGGCGTGCGGCATCCCGTACTGGGTGGGCGGCGACGTCCCCGGGCGGGACCGGCTGATCGCGCGGACCCCGCAGGAGCACCGGGAGCGCCACATCGATCTGCGGATGCGCACGGAGGTCACGGAGATCGACGTCGCGGGCGGCCGGGTCCGCTCCCGGGACCTCGGATCCGGCGCCGAGGAGTGGACGTCGTACGACAAACTCGTGATCGCGACCGGCGCCCGTCCGATCCGCCCGGACCTGCCCGGCGTCGACGCCCCCGGCGTGCACGGGGTGCAGACCCTGGACGACGGCCAGGCCCTCCTGGACACGCTGACCGCGACGGAGGGCCGCCGTGCGGTGGTCGTCGGGGCGGGCTACATCGGCGTGGAGATGGCCGAGGCCCTGATCAACCGCGGTTACGAGGTGACGGTCGTCAACCGCGGCAAGGAGCCGATGTCCACGCTCGACCCGGACATGGGCCGGCTGGTGCACACGGCCATGGAGGCTCTGGGCATCACCATGGTCGACGACGCCGAGGTCACCAAGGTCCTCACCGGGGAGGACGGGCGGGTGCGGGCGGTCGCCACGCAGGACGCCGAGTACCCGGCGGACGTGGTCGTGCTCGGCATCGGCGTACGCCCCGAGACCACACTCGCCAAGGCCGCGGGACTGCCCCTCGGCGACCACGGCGGGCTGCTCACCGACCTGGCGATGCGGGTACGCGGTCACGAGAACATCTGGGCCGGCGGCGACTGCGTCGAGGTGCTCGACCTGGTCTCGGGGCGCGAACGGCACATCGCGCTGGGCACGCACGCCAACAAGCACGGGCAGGTCATCGGCGCCAACGTGGGCGGCGGTTACGCCACCTTCCCGGGCGTCGTCGGCACGGCGGTGAGCAAGGTCTGCGATCTGGAGATCGCCCGTACCGGGCTGCGCGAGAAGGACGCGCACCGGGCGGGCCTGCGGTTCGAGACCGTCACCATCGAGTCGACCAGCCGCGCGGGCTACTACCCCGGCGCCGAACTCATGACGGTGAAGATGCTCGCCGAGCGCCGCACCGGACGGCTGCTCGGCGTGCAGATCGTCGGCCGCGAGGGTGCCGCGAAGCGGGTCGACATCGCCGCGGTGGCGCTCACGGCGGGCATGACCGTGGAACAGATGACAGCCCTGGACCTGGGCTACGCACCACCGTTCTCACCCGTGTGGGACCCGGTGCTGGTGGCCGCACGCAAGGCGGTGGCAGCGGTACGCGAGAGCGCCGGCTGACCGGAGCGTCCCACCCCTGCCGGCGCCCCTACGCGGATTCGTGACCGGCGTTCCCATTGATGCGGTCTATGGCCTGCCGCGCCTGCTCGGCCGGCGGCCGCGCCGGCAAAGAGGACACCGAGGCCGAGGGGGCGACGGCCGCCGGCTGCGCGGTGGGTGGCTTCGCATGAGCCGCCGGCCGGGCGGACCGCAGCCGGTGGCTGACGGCCTCGTCGAGGGTCACCGGCCGCTGCATCCGCGCCGCGAGCCGTCCGGCCTCCTGGCCGAGCGCGGCGACGTCCTCCCAGGGGAGGTGCAGCACCAGGGCGATTTCCGCCTCACCGTCGGGCAGGGCATGCATCGGAGGAGTAACTCGGTCGTTCATCGCCTGTGTCCTCACGTCTTTGTCGCGTCGCGGGCGGTTGAGGAGACATACGGACGGGAGTGCGAGGGCGTTCAGGCGAGCACGGATTCACGGGGTGTATCCAGGGCACTAGTTCCTCGTGGTCATCCCCGTCCATGACGTGAACCCCGCGCGTCGCACGCCCTATGTGACGTATGCGCTGATCGCCGCCAACGTCCTCGTGTTTCTCTTCACCCCGGGCATCGCCGGGTCGGTGGCGGGCGACAGCGAGCTGTCGCAGCTGTGTCATCTGCAGGCGTTCCTGGAGCACTACGCCGCAGTGCCGCAGGAGCTGATCCACCAGCGGATGCCACAGATCGTGCCCACGGGCGAGGTCGGCATCGGCCCGCAGGGGCCCGGCTGTCTGGTGGGCCCGCCGAGCTACGACAAGTCGCCGCAGCTCTCGGTCCTCACGTCGATGTTCCTGCACGGCAGCTGGCTGCACCTGCTCGGCAACATGCTCTTCCTGCTGATCTTCGGCAACAACATCGAGGACCGCCTGGGCCACATCCGCTACGCGCTCTTCTACGTCACCTGCGGCTACGCAGCTGCGTATGGTTTCGCCCTTGCGAACTCCGACTCGGGCGACCCGCTGATCGGCGCGTCCGGGGCGATCGCCGGGGTGCTGGGCGCGTATCTGGTGCTGTTCCCGAAGGCCAGAGTGTGGGTCCTGGTCCCGTTCCTGGTCTTCCTGCCGCTGCGGCTTCCGGCCTGGCTGGTGCTGAGCTTCTGGTTCGTACTGCAGGCCGTGTACTCGTCCGGCGAGGGCGTCTCCGACGCGGGCACCGTGGCGTACGCGGCACACATCGTCGGCTTCCTGACCGGCATGCTGCTCGCCTGGCCGCTGCGCCCCGGCACCCCACCCCCCGAGCCGCGCAGCCTGCTGTTCGGCAGGCGCGCGCGGCCAAGTTGGTGAGAGCGGCAGAATCGGGCCTGATCACCAGACTCCCGGGGAGGCCGACACCACCCCCGCAAGGGCGAGAACGGCGAGCCGGGCCAGCGAGTACGAGCACCCAATTGCCCACCAATATTTGCACACCCAAACTTTGCATCAGAGGTCATACGGCGAGGTGTCATCCATGCGATCAGTCGCATCTTTGATCAGCTTGCCCCGGCTTTGGCAGAGCTCATGCTGACCCATCGCTGACTTCGCTGACTCACCGTCAGGAAGTGCGGAGCGCGTCGAGCCGCTCACAGGTTCACTCTCAGACTCCGCTCCCGACTCCCCCTCCACGCCCCTCCAGGATCGACCTCGCACCCATCAGAGGAGGCCGTGTCCCGCGACGTGGTGTAGGGGATCAAGAGCTACGCGTTCCGGTTCGAGACCCGTGGCGATCTCTGCGGAGACTGCAGCCCACGAAG